>JBBIVG010000004.1:0-28444 GCA_037439865.1 Nevskiaceae bacterium | reverse complement strand
CGGGTCGCATTGCGGCCTGTCGGGTCCCCGATGAGCCCGGTGAAATCGCCGATCAGGAACGTCACCTCGTGACCGAGCCGCTGGAACAGCGCCATCTTGTTGATGAGCACCGTGTGCCCGAGGTGCAGGTCGGGCGCGGTCGGGTCGAAGCCGGCCTTGATGCGCAGCGGCTGGCCGCGCTTCAGCTTCTTCTCGAGATCGGCCTCGAGCAGGACTTCGGAGGTGCCGCGGCGGAGTTCGGCGAGTTGTTCCTGGACGGGGAGCATTGTGTTCGGTCGCTGCTGCAGGGGACGGAGCCGCCGGACTGTAGGGACTTCACCCCTAGCAGGCAATCGCCAGCGGCCCGGGAGGCCCGTCACAGTTCCGTCACGCAATACGCAAATACCTGTATCGGCTCGAAAAAATATCGATTTGACAGTTGACTTGTGGTGTCCGCGCAACTACCTTACGGCGAAATTTGCGCGGGGGTACGCCTTGCCTTCCAGAGAATTCGAAGCCGCCGGGCCGGCCGTCATGGCGACCGAGGCGGGTGTCCGCCGTCGCTGGCTCGTCGCCGGCGCGACGCTGCCGCTGATTGCCGCCGCCGTCTCGCTCGTGCTGATGCGTGCGCCTGCGACGGACGCACCGGCGCCTGTGGACCTCACCGCGATCGCCGCGACCGAAACGGCCGCTGCACCGGAAGGATTCGACGACGGCCCGGACAGCGTCGAAGTCACGGTGCAGCGCGACGACACGCTAGACCAGATCTTCCGCTCCGTCGGCATCGATCTCGGCACGCTGGCCGAGCTGCGCTCGCGTCCCGAAGTGCGCAAGGCGCTCGACGTGCTGCGCCCCGGGGACATCATCACGCTCACGCACGTGAACGGCGTGCTGCAGTCATTCAACCGCCAGGTCAGCGACACGCTCACGCTCTCCGTCGCGCGCGCCGGCGACGGCTACGCGGTGAACTACATCGAGAATCCGCTCGAGACGGAAGTCGTCGGCCATCGGGCGCGCATCGAGTCCTCGCTGTTCGAAGCGGGCCAGAAGGCCGGCATGTCGTCGCGCACGATCATGACGCTCGCGAACCAGATCTTCGGGTTCGACATCGACTTCGCGCTCGACCTCCGCGAGGGTGACGAGTTCGGCGTGCTCTACGAGCAGAAGTTCCAGGACGGCCACTACGTGAGCGACGGGCGCGTGCTCGCCGCCGAGTTCACCAACCAGGGCAAGACGCACCGGGCGGTGTGGTTCGAGTCGAAGGACGGCGCAGTGCAGGGATACTTCACGCCCGACGGCAAGGGCATGCGCAAGGCGTTCCTGCGCGCGCCGCTCGACTTCACGCGCGTGAGCTCCGGGTTCAACCTGCGCCGGCTGCATCCGATCCTGGGCATCGTCCGCGCGCACAAGGGCACCGACTACGCCGCGCCGACCGGCACGCCGATCTGGGCCGCGGGCAGCGGGCGCGTGGTATTCGTCGGCCGCAAGGGCGGCTATGGCAACGTCGTCGTCATCGACCACGGCAAGGGCGTGCAGACGATCTACGGCCACATGTCGCGTTTCGCGAGTTCGTTGCGCGTCGGGCGCAGCGTGGGCCAGGGCGACACCATCGGTTTCGTCGGCATGACGGGCGCGGCCACGGGCCCGCACCTGCACTACGAGTACCGCGTGAACGACGTGCCGAAGAACCCGGCCACGATCCCGATGCCGCGCACCGAGATCCCGTCGCAGTACCTGGCCGAGTTCCGTTCCCAGGCCGAGGTCGCGCTCGCGAAGCTCGAGCTGACGAGTGGCGCGGACCGGGGCGAACGGCTCGCCAGCCGCTGAGCGGGACCCGCGACGCGCCCCGACAGGCGCTTCGTCACCGGGCTGCCATACGACCGCGATATCCTAGGCGCCTCGCCCCGGGCGACCGCGCATGACTGATTCCGTCCTCAACACCCCGCAGCTCTACATCAACCGCGAGCTCTCGTTCCTGGAGTTCAACCGGCGCGTGCTCGCGCAGGCGCAGGACCCGGCCGTGCCGTTGCTCGAGCGGCTCAAGTTCCTCGCGATCTCGTGCAGCAACCTCGACGAGTTCTTCGAGATCCGCGTCGCGGGCCTGAAGCAGCGCAAGGAACTCGGCTCGCGCGGCAGCGGCCCGGACGGCATGGACGTGGACGACCAGCTCGAGGCCATCCGCCGCGAGTCGCTGCGGCTCGTCGCCGACCAGTACCGCACGTTCAATGAAGAGCTGCAGCCCGCGCTGAACGCGCAGGGCATACGCATCCTCCGTGCGACCGGCTGGAGCCCGGAGCAGGCCGAGTGGCTCGCCGCGTATTTCGACAAGGAGGTCGAACCGGTGCTCACGCCGCTCGGCCTCGACCCCGCGCGGCCGTTTCCGCGGATCCAGAACAAGAGCCAGAATTTCGTCGTCGAGCTCTCGGGGAGCGATGCCTTCGGGCGCAGCGCGTCGCTCGCGATCGTGCAGGTCCCGCGCTCGCTGCCCCGCATCCTGCGGCTGCCCTCCAGCGACCCGGCACGCGTCGAGCTCACCTACCTCTCGCAGGTGATCCTGAGCTTCGTGGATCGGCTCTTCACCGGCATGACGGTCGAGGGCTGCCACCAGTTCCGCGTGACGCGCAACGCCGAGCTCTGGGTGGACGACGAGGAGACCGAGGATCTCCTGCGCGCGGTGGAGGGCGAGCTGGCGTCGCGACGCTACGGTGACGCGGTCCGGCTCGAGACCTCGCTCGACTGCCCGGCGCCGCTGCGGGACTTCCTGCTCGAGCGCTTCGAGCTCGGCGCCGACGACCACTACGCGGTGGACGGCCCGGTCAACCTGAACCGCCTCATGTCGATCTACGACCTCGTGGATCGCAAGGAACTGAAGTACCCGTCGTTCGCGCCGGCGATACCGAAGCGGCTCGTCGGGCGCGCCGATCTCTTCGAGGCAATCCGCGAGAAGGACGTGCTGCTGCACCACCCCTTCCACAGCTTCGCGCCGGTGATCGACTTCCTGCGCCAGTCCGCGGGCGACCCGCACGTGCTCGCCATCAAGCAGACGCTGTATCGCACCGGCCCGGACTCGCCGGTGGTGGACGCGCTGGTCGCAGCCGCGCGCGCGGGCAAGGAAGTCACCGTCGTGATCGAGCTGCTCGCCCGCTTCGACGAGGCCGCGAACATCGCGCTCGCCAACCGCCTGCAGGAGGCCGGCGCGCACGTGATGTACGGCGTCGTGGGCTACAAGACGCACGCCAAGCTCATCATGGTGGTGCGCCGCGACGGCGATCGGCTGCGCCGCTACTGCCACCTCGGCACCGGCAACTACCATCCGCAGACGACGCGGCTCTACACCGACTACGGACTGTTCACCTGCGACGAGGCGATCGGCGAGGACCTGCACGAGCTCTTCCTGCAGCTGACGAGCCCGACGCGCGTCGCGCAGATGCGCAGGATCCTGCAGTCGCCGTTCACGCTGCACGAGGCGATGCTCGAGCGCACGCGACGCGAGATCGCACACGCCCGGGCCGGCCGGCCCGCCCGGATCATCGCCAAGATGAATTCGCTCATCGAGCCGCAGATCGTGCGGGCGCTGTACGAGGCGTCCATGGCCGGCGTGCGCATCGACCTCGTCGTGCGGGGCATCTGCTCGCTGCGGCCGGGCGTGCCCGGAGTCTCGGAGAACATCCGCGTGCGTTCGGTCGTCGGCCGCTTCCTCGAGCACTCGCGGGTGTATTACTTCGAGAACGGCGGCAACCCGGACATCTACTGCGCGAGCGCCGACTGGATGGAGCGCAATTTCTTCCGTCGCATCGAGGTGTGCTTCCCGGTGAGCCGCAAGCGCCACCGGGCCCAGGTGCTCGCGGACCTCGAGCTCTACCTCGCCGACAACACGCAGGCCTGGGAGCTGCGACCTGATGGGTCCTACGCGCACTGCACGCCGGGAGACGCCGAACCGGTCGCCGCGCAGGTCGCGCTGCTCGAGACGCTCGCGGACTGACGCCTGCCGCGGGTCAGCCGACGCGCAGGCGGAATCCAGCGGCGCGCAGGTACTCGACTTCCTGCTCGAGATCCGCGGCCGTGAGCGGATGCTCGCCGAGCCAGCCCTTCGGGAACGTGACCTCGAGCGCGCGACCGCGCGCCGCCAGGTTGATCTCCGGCAGCGCGCGCGGCCCGCGACCGCGGTTGAGCAGCACTGCGAGGCGCAGCAGCACGATCAGGAACTCGGCCTCGAGGTGCCAGGGCGGCACGAGGTCCTCGTGGAACTCGCGGTTCAGCTTGCGGCGGTGCCCGCCCACCACCACGGAAAGCAGGCGCTGCTCCTCGCGCGGGAAACCCGGCATGTCGGCGTGCTGCAGCAGGTAGGCGCCGTGGCGGTGGTAGTGCGCGTGCGCGATGTCGAGCCCGATCTCGTGCAACCGCGCGGCCCAGCGCAGCACCACCTCGGCGAGCGGGTCCTCGAGTCCCCAGGTCTCGCGCACCTGCCGCAGGAACGCGAGGACCGTGGTTTCGACGCGATCGGCCTGCGCGGCGTCCACGTGAAAGCGGGCCTCCATCGCACGCACGCTGCGCGCACGGGCGTCCTCGTCGGTGAAACGGCCGAGCAGGTCGTAGAGCAGGCCCTCGCGCAGCGCTCCGTCCGCGACCCGAATGGACTCGATGCCGAGCATGTCGAAGGCCTCGACCATGATCGCGAGGCCACCCGGCAGGATCTCCTGCCGGTCCTGCGTCAGCTCCGGGAGCTTGAGCTTGCTGACCGCCCCCGCGCGCAGGCATTCCTCGATCAGCCAGTGCACGCCGTCGCGCGTGACCTGCCCGTTCGTCACGCCGCGCGCGAGCAGCACGTCGCTCACCGCGCGCATCGTGCCCGACGCGCCGACGGCCGAGTCCCACTCCGAGCGGCGGAACCGGGCCGTGACCGGCTCGAGCTCGAGCTGGGCGGCCGTGCGCGCCCGCTTCATCCGCTTCTCGGTGATCTCGCCGTCCGCGAAGTGCGCGGCCATCATGCTGACGCAGCCGATGTAGAGGCTCTCGAGCCGCTTCGTCGCGAATCCCTCGCCGATGATGAGCTCGGTGCTGCCGCCGCCGATGTCCATCACCAGCCGGTGCCCACCTTCGCTCGGCGTCGTGTGCGCGACACCGAGGTAGATGAGGCGCGCCTCCTCGACGCCCGCGATGATCTCGATCGGGTGGCCGAGCGCCTCGCGCGCACGGTCGAGGAACGCTCCCTTGCGCTTGGCCTTGCGCAGCGTATTGGTGCCCACGACGCGCACGCTCGAGGCCTTCATGTCGTGCAGCCGCTGTCCGAACCGCTCTAGGCAGGCGAGCGCCCTCGCGATGGACTCGCGGTTCAGGCGGTCCTGCTCGTCGAGGCCCGCGCCGAGGCGCACCGGCTCCCGGAGGCGATCGACGATCGTGAGCTGGCCGTGCGAGTACCGCGCGACGATCATGTGGAAGCTGTTGGACCCGAGGTCCACAGCCGCCAGGACGTCGGGGACGGGAGCGTTGCTGCGCGCCAACCCGGGCTCAGGCCGAGAAGGAGGATCCGCAGCCGCAGGTCGTGGTGGCGTTCGGGTTGCGGATGACGAACTGCGCGCCCTCGAGGTCTTCCTTGTAGTCGATCTCGGCGCCGGCCAGGTACTGGAAGCTCATCGGATCGATCAGCAGCCGGACGCCCTGGTTCTCGACGCACGTGTCGCCTTCTTCCTCGTTCTCGTCGAAGGTGAAGCCGTACTGGAAGCCGGAGCATCCGCCACCCGACACGAACACGCGGAGCTTGAGGTTGGGGTTACCTTCCTCGCGGATGAGTTCGCTCACCTTGATGGCCGCGGCGTCGGTGAAGATCAGCACCGGCTCGACGTCGGCTGCGTTGGGCTCGGTTACGGCATTCATCGTTCCTGGCTCCTGTCCGTCCCGGTGGACGGGGGGCGAATTCTACCACCCGGCCGGCGGGTTCAACGGACGGTCTCCCGGGGCTCGTCGGCCGGCGCATCCGACGGGCTGGTCGCGAGTGCGCGATCGGCCACTTTCCACGGAAAACGCTGCTCGATCGGGTACTTGAGCTTGCCCGAGCGCACCTGCACCTCGGCCTCGAAGGCCTCGAAGCCGTCGGGCAGGGTCACGGACTGCTCGAGGGTCTGGAAGTAGCGGAACGAGAACGGGAGCTGCGCCCGGGGCTTCCCGATCAGCTCGCCCACCGAGTAGCGGGCGGGCCGGTCGCCCTGCATGCCGTGCACGATGACCTGCGCGAGGCCCGAGACCAGGGCGTCCTGGCGCATCGCCTGGATCAGCGTGACCTTCAGGTCGTAATCGCGCGCACCGTCGCCCTTCTGCACCTCGAACCGCTGGATGCGCAGGCCCTGCACGCCATCCGCGGGCGACACGATGCTCTTGTAGAACGCCAGGTCGTCGCTCTGCCGCGCGAGGCGCGACTGCAGGTCGCCGAGCGTGCGCTCGACCTGGCCGTACGCGTCGCGATCGAGTCGCCTGGCCATCTCGAGCTCCGCGACCTTGGCATTGAGCCCCGAGTTGTCCTTCTCGAGCTGCGCGACCTTCTCCTCGAGCTCGCTCCTCTCGCGCGCCACGCGGGCGCCGTCGAGGCCGGCCGCGAGCTGGCCACGCTGGTAGCCGACCCCAAAGGCGAGCAGGACGGCGACCACCAGGGCCGCGAAAACGAGCCAGCGGCGCCACGCCGGCACCGGGCGGGGCGGAGTTTGCTCTTCGGTCACTATTCCGCGGCCTTGTCGGCAATCTCCCGCCGTTGGCGACGAGACCGGCGCGGGATACCCGGACGCGACGGTCGCAGCACGTCCTCGGACCACCAGTCAGGGTACGGCGGCGGTCCGTCCGGAAACGCCTGGTGTCCCAGCTCGGCGAGCGCGCGCGCATAGACGATGCGCTTGAAGTAGATCACCTCGCGGACCGGCGACCAGTAGTCCACCCAGCGCCAGTCGTCGAACTCCGGGCGCTCGGTGACGTCGAACCGGAGCCGCTCCTCGTCCCCGACCATGCGCAACAGGTACCAGCGCTGCTTCTGGCCGATGCAGAGCGGCATCGAGCGGCGGCGTACGTACTGCCTCGGCAGGCGATAGCGCAGCCAGCTGCGCGTGCTCGCGATGACCTCGACGTCCTGCGGCCCGAGTCCGACCTCCTCGTGCAGTTCGCGAAACAGCGCCTCGTCCGGCGTTTCCTCGCGACGCACGCCGCCCTGCGGGAACTGCCAGCCGCGCCCGTCGCTGCGGCTGCCGAGGAATACCTCGCCGCCGTCGCGGATCAGCACGATCCCGACGTTGGCGCGAAATCCCTGGGCGTCTATGAAGTCGGTCATCGTCACGTAAATATCAGAGTTTGTTCATTTTTTCACATCGCGGCAGGCGGGTCCAAGGGGCCCGGGACCCACGCCTGCCTTGTGGCCGGGGGAAGCAGCCCCTTACCCTTGCGCGGCGCAAGGTCCCGCATGCACCTCCGTCCATCCATTTCCGTCGCGCTCCTGGTCCTGTTCGCGGTCGCGGGGGCCGTGCTGTGCCTGTCGCTGGCGTCGGGCAGTGTCCCGCTCTCGCTCAGCCAGGTGGCCACCGCGCTGCTGGGCAACGAGCCCTCGCTCGCCCGTGACGTCGTGCTCGAACTCAGGCTGCCGCGTGCGCTGGCGGCATTCGCCGTCGGCGGTCTGCTGGCGCTGTCCGGCAGCATGTTGCAGGTCCTGCTCCGCAATCCATTGGCGGATCCGTACGTGCTCGGTGTCTCGGGTGGCGCGTCGGTACTCGCGCTGCTCGCCATCATGGTCGGCCTACCGGCCGCCGCGGTGGACGGCGCCGCAGCCCTGGGAGCCTTCGGCGCCTGCGTGCTCGTGTTCGCGCTCGCGCAAGGGCCCGGCGGCTGGACACCGACGCGACTGCTCCTCACCGGCATCGTGGTCGCGGCGGGTGCGGGCTCGATCGTGAGCCTGCTGCTCGCATTGAGCGACGACACGGGACTGCGCGGGATGGTGTTCTGGCTGCTCGGCGACCTGTCGCGGACACAGCGCTGGGAGTGGCTGCTAGCGCTCCTCGCCGTCGCGACGCTGGCCGGGGCCGCGCTCGGCAGGCACCTCAACGTGCTCGCACGCGGCGTCACCCAGGCGGCGAGCGTTGGCATGGACGTCCGCCGCTTCCAGGTGCTGCTGTTCGTGCTGAGCTCGATCCTGACCGGCGTGGCGGTGAGCGCCGCGGGCAGCATCGGGTTCATCGGGCTCGTCACGCCGCATCTTGCGCGGCTCGCGCTCGGCACCGACAACCGTGTCGTGCTGCCGGTCTCGTCAGTTCTCGGCGGGATCCTGCTGATGACGGCAGATCTCGCCTCGCGCGTGCTGCTCGCTCCGCGGCAGCTGCCCGTTGGCGCGCTTACCGCGCTGGTCGGCGTGCCCCTGTTCCTGCTCCTGATGTCGCGCCAGCGCTCCTGAGCGGCGCGACTCCGCCTCACGCGCGTCAGGCGCCCTGCTCGCGCGCCGCCTGTCGCACCTGCAGGTACTCATGCCCGCGGCGCATCATCTCGACGAAGCGGTCCGGATCGTGCTCGTGCACCGAACGGTACAGTCGCTCGACGGCGTCGCGCAGCGCGCTGAGCGATTCCTCTCCGTACGCGTTCAGGCTCTGGATCTCGTAGTAGAGATCCGGGTTTTCGGCCGCGACTTTCGTGGCCACGTCGAGTTGCGCGTCGAAGGTCGTGCTCGACATGCGGGCGAGGCGAGGCGCGGCCTCGCCGCTTTCCGCGAGCGCCGTGAAGAACGCGATGTTGAGCGCGTGCGAGAGGCCGAGCACGAAGGCGATCAGGCGATCGTGCTCGTCGAGGCCCATCACGACCAGGTCGGCCATCGTCGAATCGAACAGCGCCCGCGCCTCCTCGAGCGCCGCGGCATCGCCGAGGTCGATGAAGATCACGTGGCGGCCGGACAGAAGGTCCGTGTCCGGCCCGAACATCGGGTGCACGGACGTCACGTGTGCGCCGGCGTCCCTGAGCGCCGCGAGACCCGCGCGCAGCGGCGTCTTGAGCGAACCGATGTCGAATACGACGCCGCGCGGCCGGCGCGCCGCGAGCGCCAGCAGCACCTCGTTCGCGGCCTTGAGCGGCGTCGCGACGACGATCAGGTCTTGCGCGAGGTTGGTGGCTGCCCAGTCCGCGACCCACTCGTAGCCCGGCACTTCGCCCGACGGGTCGGCGACCGTGATGCGGAAGCCCTGCGAAGCGAGGAAGTCCGCCATCCAGCGGCCCATCTTGCCGCGACCGCCGATGACGAGCGCGCTGCGCCCGGAGCCCCGCCCCTGCGCGGCCACCCTCGCCTGCTCCTGCGTGGTGAGCGAGCCGCGGATCAGCGAGCGCAGGATGGACTCGGCCAGCGCGGGCGGCACGCCGAAGGCTTCGGCGTCGCGCCGCGCCTTGAGCAGCACCTCGCGCTCGCGGCTGAAATCGCGCGTGGACTGGCCGGTCGCGCGCTTCACGGCGGCGATCTCGGTGCTGAGCGACTGCCGCTCGGCGACGAGCTCGAGGAGTTGCCGGTCGAGGACGTCGAGCCGGGCGCGCAGTTCTTCGAGTGACTTCATGGGGAAATCGGGTGCGGGAACGGCATTCTTTTACCGGTCCCCACCGGACGCCGCAAGCGGAGACGCCACGCGCGATGCCCACGGCACGCTCGGGCATAATTGCCTCCTGTCCGTCGCGAGACACGCCGATGCTGCGCAAAGCCTTCCTGCCTTCGAAGTTGCCCGCGGACCCGATGCCGCTGTTCGAGGAGTGGTTCCTGCAGGCGCGCGAGCAGAAGGCGCAACCGAACCCCGATTCGATGGTCGTTGCGACGTCCACGCCCGACGGTCAACCGTCCGCCCGCGTCGTCCTCTGCAAGAAGCTCGTGAAGGACCCGGGCTACGTGGTGTTCTTCACGAACTACCTGAGCCGCAAGGGAGCGGAGATCTCCACCAACCCGCGCGTCGCCGCCGTCCTGCACTGGGACGCGCTCGGGCGGCAGGTTCGGCTCGAGGGACGTCTCGTGCTGTCCCCGCCCGAGGAAAGCGACGAGTATTTCGCGAGCCGGGCGCTCGACAGCCGCATCGGCGCCTGGGCGAGCCAGCAGAGCCAGCCGCTCGATTCGCGCGCGACGCTGCTCAAGAACGTCGCCCGTGAGGCGGCGCGTTTCGGAACGCACGTGCCGCGGCCGCCGCACTGGGGCGGGTATCGCCTCTGGCCCGAGGTGCTCGAGCTCTGGATCGAAGGACCGTTCCGCGTCCACGACCGCGCGCGCTGGACCCGGACGCTCGCGCCCGTCGGCGCAGAGCGCTTCGACGCCGGGCCCTGGACGGCCACCCGCCTGTTTCCCTGAGCCGTGGCGGGGCGCACATTCTTCGGCACGGTGCGTCTCGCGATCCTGCTCGCGTTGCTGTTGTTCGTGGCGGCCGGCGCCTGGCTCGACAGCCGCCGCAGCACCGACTGGGACGGCACGCTGCGCGTAACCATCTACCCCGTGGCCGTCGGGGCCGACGCGGCCACGGCGAAGTACGTCGCCGGACTCGACAAGGACAGCTTCGGCGACGTGCCGGCCTTCTTCGCCGGCGAAGCGGCCCGCTACGGCGTCGCGCTCGACGAGCCCGTGGGGCTCCGCGTCTCGCGCGCCGTGCGCGAACTGCCGCCCGCGGCGCCCGAAGCGTCCGGAGCGCTCGGCGTGGCGCTCTGGAGCCTGCGGATGCGCTACTGGGCGTGGCGCGTCGCCGCGGACGATCCATTGCCGCCACCCGACGTGCAGGTGTTTGCGCTGTATCATCCGGCGGACGGCGCGCACCCCGCGCCGGATTCGACGGGCTTGCGCAAGGGGCTGATCGCCGTGGCTCACCTCTATGCCGGCGGCGACGCCGCGGGCAGCAACGACGTCGTCATCGTGCACGAGTTGCTGCACACGCTGGGCGCGACGGACAAGTACGACCGGGCAACGGGGCAGCCCGTCGAGCCGGGCGGACTCGGCGAGCCTGCCCGTGAGCCGCGCTATCCGCAGGACGTCGGGGAAATCATGGCGGGCCGCATCGCCGTGAGCGCGCACGAGGCCGTGATCCCCGAATCGCTCGAGCAGACGACGATCGGGCCCGCCACGGCGCGCGAGATCGGCTGGTCGCAATGAACGGCGCGGCGCTGACGTCCCTCGAGTGCAGGCAGCTGACGGTCAGGGTGCCGGGCCGCGAACTCGTGTGCGACCTCGACTTTGCCTGCAGGCCGGGCAAGGTGGTCGCGGTGCTCGGGCGAAACGGCGCGGGCAAGAGTTCGTTGCTCCACGTGCTCGCGGGCCTGCGCACGCCGGCCTCGGGCGAAGTCATTCTGCAGGACCGCGCGCTGGCGCACTGGCCTCGCCGTGAATTCGCACGCCACGTCGCCCTGCTGCCCCAGGCGAGCGACGATCCGTTCCCGGGCACGGTGCTCGAGACGGCGCTCGTGGGCAGGCACCCGCACATCGAGTTCTGGCAGTGGGAGAGCGAGTCGGACCGCGCCATCGCGCGCGATTGCCTGGCGGCGATGGACCTGGCCGGCCTCGAGGACCGGGACGTGGCGACGCTGTCGGGTGGCGAGCGCCGCCGGCTCGCGATCGCGACGGTGCTGGCGCAGCGGCCCGAAGTCTTCCTGCTCGACGAGCCCAACCAGCAACTGGACCCGCTGCACGAACTCGCGGCGCTGCGACTGTTCCGTGCGCGCGCCGACGGCGGCGCCTGCGTCGTGCTGAGCCTGCACGACCCGGGACTCGCGGCGCGGTTCGCCGATGAGTCGCTGCTACTCTACGGCGACGGTCGCTGGGTGCACGGAGCGACGGTCGACGTGCTGGACGAAGATTCGGTCCGGGCGCTGTATGGCATCCCGGTGCGGGAACTGCGGTGGCAGGGCGGCCGGACCTTCGTGCCGGCCTGACCCCGCAAACGAGAGGAGCGATTCCATGACGAACCCGAACGGCGACGCCACGCAGAGCGCGCTCGTCGCCCGGCTCCAGCAGATCCTCGGCAGCGGTGCCGTGCTGATGGACGACACCGATCGTCGTTTCTTCTCGCAGGACATTTCCGGCCCGCGCCAGCACGTCGCAGCCTGCGTCGTCCGCCCGGCGAGCGTCGAGCAACTCGCCCAGTCCGTTGCCGCCGCGACGTCTGCCGGGCACGCGGTCGTGGCCCGGGGCGGCGGCACTTCCTACACCGGCGGCTACGTACCCGAGCGCGACGCTTGCCTGCTGGTGGACATGCGCGGACTCGACCGCGTGGTCGAGATCAACACCCGCGACATGTACGTCACGGTCGAAGCCGGATGCACGTGGGAGGCGCTGCTCGCTGCGCTGCAGCCGCATGATGTGCGCACGCCATTCTGGGGGCCGCTCTCGGGCGGCGTCGCCACGATCGGCGGCGGGCTGTCGCAGAACTCGATCCTGTGGGGCTCGGCGCGCTACGGCGTCTCGGCGGAGAGCGTACTCGGGCTCGAGGTCGTCCTCGCCGACGGCAGCCTGCTCGCGACGGGCTCCGGCGCAGTCCGCACGGCGCGGCCGTTCCTGCGCTACTACGGCCCCGACCTCACGGGACTCTTCCTCGGCGACACCGGCGCACTCGGCCTCAAGGCGCGCGCCACGCTGAAGCTCATCCGGCGCCCCGCGTTCGTCGAAACCGCGTCCTTCGGCTTCGACACGCACCTCGCGCAGTCGGGCGCGATGACCGGGATCGCGCGCGAAGGGCTGGTGTCCGAGTGCTTCGGCATGGACCCGGTGCTGCAGGCGCAGCGCATGAAGCGCGCCGGACTCGCGCAGGACCCCAAGGCGGTGAAAGGCGTGATCACCTCGGCGCGCGGTCTCGCGTCCGGCCTGAAGGAGGCCGCAAAGGTCGCCATCGCCGGACGTGGCTTCCTGGACGACGTGCCGTACTCGATGCACGTCGGCACCGAAGGCCGCACCGAATCGTCCGTGACCGACGCCCTCGACGAGGTGCGTCGCATCGTCGCCGCGCACGGCGGGCGCGAGGTCGAGAACACGATCCCGAAGGTGATGCGCGGCATGCAGTTCGTGCCGATGACCAGCGCGATCGGCCCCGAGGGCGAGCGCTGGCTGCCCGTGCACGCGCTCGTGCGCCTCTCGGACGCGGCTGAGACCTGGTCGGCCGTGCAGGCCCTGTTCGCCGCGCGCCAGGCGGACCTCGAGGCGCACGGCGTCAAGGTGGGCGTCCTCACGGCGATCGTGGGCTCGCAGGCATTCGTGCTGGAGCCCGTGTTCTACTGGCCGGCGCCGCGCACGCTCTGGTACGAACGCGTCCTCGACGACGCGAGCCGCGCGAAATTCCGGGACTTTGCGCCGAACCCGGCCGGCGAGGCGCTCGTCTTCGAACTGCGCGGCGAACTCACCCGGCTCTTCCTCGAGCGGGGCGCGACTCACCTGCAGATCGGCCGGAGCTACCGCTACCGCGAGGGCCTGCGCTCCGAGGCGTGGCAGCTCCTGGAGGCTATCAAGCGGGCCGTCGACCCACGCGGCCTCGTGAATCCCGGCTCGCTCGGCCTGCATACGGTCTAGGCGCTGCCGCGCCCCCGGGACGCGATCACCCGATCGGGATTCGCTTCGCGTTGGCGGCCAGCCAGGCGTCGAAGTCCTGCAACGCCGGATTGAGCGAACGCGAAAACTCGACGCTGCGCGCGCGGCAGAAGTCCTCGTTGAAGTCGTGCTTGAACTGGAACATGTTGCCGAGGTCGTCGGCACCCGGGAACCCGAAGCCGCGATAGACGGCAGGCGTCACCGCCTGGTAGACGACCTCCTGGCCGAGCGCGCGGCTGAGCGATGCGGCCATCTGCGAGCCGGTCAGGTGGCCGCCCGAGATGCCGACCGTCCTGCCGATGAATTCGTGACCGCGCTTGAAGACGCCGTGCGCGCAGCGGCCGATGTCCTCGGCAGCGATGCCGGGCAGCGGACGGTCGCCCATGGGCATCACGAACGCGAGCTTGCCGTCGGCGCCGCGTTTCGGACCCATGCCGAAGTGAATCAGGTTGTCCCAGTAGAAAGACGTCAGCAGGAAGGTCGTCGGAACCCCGGCGTCGCGCCAGACCTGGTCCGCCTCGCCCTTGGCGTCGAAGTGCGGGACCTTGTACCTGCCCATGAGCGTCGGCATGCGCGGGTCGTCGAGCTTCATCCAGCGCCGCGTGTCCTCGAGCGTGGACCACACGACGTGCTGCAGGCCCGCCGCACGCGCGGCCTCGGCCATGGTGCGGACCTCGACCAGCTCCTTCTCCGGCGAGAAATGCGCCCAGAAGAACGTCACGCAGTACGCCCCGTAGGCGCCCTCGAATGCGCGACGCACGGCGGCCGCGTCGTCGATGTCCGCACCGACGACTTCGGCGCCTGCCGCGGCCAGGGCCCGCGCCGCGTCCGACTTCACGTCGCGTGTGACGGCCCGCACGGCGAATGGCCCGTTCGGGTCCGCCAGGATCGATCGCACGAGCCCGCCGCCCTGCGCTCCGGTGGCGCCGACCACGGCGATGATCTTCTTCTGGGTCATGGGCTTCTCCTCCTGGTCGCAGTGCAACGCGCATATCTCAACAATTCGCACGACCCGCGCGCACGGAGTCGAATCAGCCCGCGATCGCGTCCCGGACCGCGTCGTGCAGGCGGCCGTTGGTCGCGAGCACCGAGGTGCTGTCGAGGCCGAGGGGCTTGCCGTCGATGTCGGTGAACCGGCCGCCGGCGGCCTCGACGATCACCGCACACGCGCCGACGTCGAGGATATTGACGTCGGACTCGACAACGGCGTCGATCTTGCCGGACGCGAGCAGGTGGTAGTGCAGGAAGTCGCCGTACCCGCGAATGCGGCTCAGCCGGCCGATCAGTCGCCCGAACGCCGGCCAGCGCGGCCCCGTGGCGAGGGTCTTCAGGTTCCCGGTCGAGAGGGCCGCGTCCTCGATCGCGCTCACGTCGCTCACGCGGATCGGCTTGTCGTTGAGCCACGCGCCCACGCCGATCTCGCCCCAGGCGAGCTCGCCGTACGCGGGCGCGGACGACACGCCCACGATCAGCTTCCCGCGGTGCATGAGCGCGATCTGCGTCGAGAACATCGGGTACTCGCGCACGAACGACTTCGTGCCGTCGATGGGATCCACGATCCAGACGTACTCTGCGTCGAGGTGGTTCGAGCCCGTCTCCTCGCCGTAGAACCCGTGGTCCGGGTAGCGCGCCTCGAGGATCGAGCGGATCGTCTTCTCGGTCTCGACGTCGGCGACGGTGACCGGCGACTTGTCGGCCTTGATCGTGATCGCGAGGTTCGACTGGTAGTAGTGGCGGACGACGTCCGCAGCGGCGCGGGCAGCCTCGAGCGCGGTCGCGAGGAACGGGGACTGGGGCATGGTCTGGCGGATGGCGGATGGCGGTGGCGGATAGTTTGCACGTTCGTCCGCACCGACGGGACCCCGGCGTAGGTGACAGCCGTCCTTGACACCCCCCGGCCCCTTCCCTACCGTGCTCGCACCGCCAGGTGATCCCGGATTCAACCCCGGGAGAACGGGAAGCCGGTCCAACGCCGGCGCTGCCCCCGCAACGGTAGTCGAGTCGAGCCGCATCGGCCGGAGTGTCCGGCGCCCACTGCGCACTGCGCGGGAAGGGGATGCAGGCGGGACCCCACGGGTCCACTCGAGAGCCCGGAGACCGGCCTGTCGGACGAGACCAGCCTCGCGGCGGGCGAGCGGCCGGGATCCGCGCCCCTCGCGCCCACCCGACCTCTCTCCTCTCCCCGGACTGGACTGCAACGCGGGCCCTGCGGGCGTGCATGGGGTTTGGGATGCGCTTTCCATCGATGATGCTACTCGCGCCGGGAGTGATCGCCCCGGCCACGGCGGCGCTCGCTGCGACGCCCGATACGCTTCCGGACGAACAGATCGTCGTCACCGCGACTCGCGCTCCGACGCCGCTCGAGGAAGTGCTGGTCCCGGTGCTGGTGATCGACCGCGACGCCATCGAGCGCAGCGGCGCCGGCGACGCGGGTGACATCCTGCGCTTCCACGCGGGGCTCGACCTCGCGCGCAACGGCGGCCCCGGCCAGACCACCGCGGTGTTCATCCGCGGCGCAGACAGCAATCACACGCTCGTGCTCGTCGACGGTGTGCGCATCAACCCCGGCACGATCGGGCTGGCGGCGCTGCAGAGCATCGACCCGGCGACGATCGAGCGCATCGAGGTCGTGAAGGGACCACGCTCCGCTCTCTACGGCACGGACGCGATTGGCGGCGTCATCAACGTCATCACGCGTCGCGGCGCCAATGACGGCTGGTCCACCGAGATCGGCTACGGCGACTACGACACGCGCCAGGCCAGCGTGAACGGCGGCGTATCGCTGGGCCGCGCCGAGTTCGACCTCGGCGTCGCGTGGATGGACAGCCATGGTTTCCCGACGCGCACAGGCGACCAGGTCGACCGCGGGTTCGACAACCTGACGACCAGCGAAGCTGCGCACCGACCTCGGGCCCGCACAGGTCGAGGCCTGGTACTGGCGCGCGGGCGGCACGACCGAGTACTCGGACTTCTACCTGACTCCGGTGGACCAGGACTTCGTGACGTCCACCGCGGCACTCCGGACGACGTTCCCGCTCAGCGATGCCGCGTCGCTCAGCGTGACGGCCAGCCACTTCGACGACAGCATCGAGCAGAACCAGTCCCCGGACTACCTGCGCACGCATCGCAACAGCGTGGATGTTCAGTTCGACCGGCCGCTCGACGCCGTGCATTCGTTCGGCGCCGGCGCGATGTACGTCCGCGAGCAGGCGAGCAGTCTCTCGTACGGCGACGCGATGGATGCGGACACGAACACCGTGAACCTCTACGTGCAGGATCGCATCGAGAGCGGGCCGCAGCGCGCGCTCCTGGCCGTCGGCTACACCGACCACGAGACGGCGGGTGATCGCGTCACCTGGAACGTCGAGTACGGCTACACGTTCCACGAGGCGACGCTGCTCTATGGCCTCGCCGGCACCGGGTTCCGCGCGCCCGACGCGACGGACCGGTACGGCTTCGGCGGCAATCCCGACCTGAAGCCGGAGTCCTCCCTGAACCTCGAGGCCGGCGTGCGTCACCGCATCGCCGGAGGGCACACGGTGTCGTTGTCCGCGTTCCGGAACGACATCCACGACCTGATCGAGTTCGTCACCCTGTCCTACGACCCTTTCATGGGCGAGAACCAGAACGTGGACGAGGCGCGCATCGAAGGCGTCGAGGCGTCCTACGAGTACGCGGGTGGCCCGTGGAGCGCGCGCGTCGAGGCGATCTACCAGGATCCGAAGAACCTCAGCACGGACGAGCAGTTGTATCGGCGCGCCAGGCAGAGCCTGACCGTCGCCGTCACCCGCTCGCTCGGCCCCGTCGACCTCGGGCTCGACGTGCTCGCGACTGGACAGCGCAAGGATTTCGGATTCCCGGAGCCCGTCACGCTCGACGGCTACGTGCTCGCCAACGTCACCGCGCGCTGGCATGCGACGCACTCGCTCACGCTCGTGGCGCGGCTCGAGAATGCGCTCAACGAGCAGTACGAACTCGCGCACACGTTCAATACGCCTGATCGCGGCCTGTACGTGTCGGTCCGTTACTCGCCGGGCGGCACCCGTGCGGCCTCGACGGTTGCGGGCACCCAGGCGGGCGACATGCCGGACGGCCGCAGCGCATACTCGGACACGACACGATCCATGTGGGCGGCACGCTGATGGGACACCGTTTGAGCAAGATCTATACCCGCACGGGCGACGACGGGAGCACCGGGCTGGGCGACGGGATGCGGGTGCCTAAGGAGCACTTGCGCGTCGAGGCCTATGGCACCGTGGACGAGGCGAACAGTGCCGTCGGCGTGGTGCTCGCCGTTCCCGGGCTGCCGGACGAGATCCGCGACTGCCTGACGACCGTACAGCACACGCTGTTCGACCTCGGCGGCGAACTCTGCATCCCGGGGCATCGTGTCATCGAGGCCGGCGACGTCGAGAAGCTCGAGCAGATGCTCGACCGGTTCAACGAGAACCTCCCGCCGCTCAAGGACTTCATCCTGCCGGGCGGCGGTCCGGCCGCCGCAGCCTGCCACCTCGCGCGCACGGTGACACGGCGTGCGGAGCGACGCGTGTGGGCGCTTGCGCGCGTCGAGAGCGTTGCGGCCGAAGTACCGCAGTACCTCAATCGCTTGTCGGACCTGCTGTTCGTCGTCGCGCGCGTGCTGGCGCGGCACGAACACGGCAGCGAGGTCATCTGGCGGCGAAAATAGGTGCCAGGCACCGATTTTCGGCTTTACCGTCGGAAAATCGGTGCCTGGCACCTATTTTCCGAGCTTCTTGCGTGCGTCGTCGAGCGCCGCGCAAACCTCGCGCGCGCCGATGGTGAGGCGCGGCGTCGCACGCGTCAGCGTGTCTGAAGCCATCGAATAGATCGTGCCGGACTGCACGGCGGTGAGCCGCGCCCACCGCTGCCACATCGCGCGCGGGTCCGCGATCGTGTCGTCGGTGGTCAGGATGACCTGCGGGTCCCGCGCCAGCACGGCCTCGAGCCCCACCGCAGGCGCCAGCTGCGGCAGCTCGGCAAACACGTTTCGCCCGCCGCACAACTCGACGACCTCGCTGATGATGTGGTGGCCGTTCACGGTGTAGAGCGGCTCGTCGTCGATCTCGATGAACACGCTCAGCCGTGGGGCACCGGCGCGCGCCGCCCGCAGTCGCGCGATCGCGGCGTCGAAATTCGTCGCAGCCTCCTCCGCCACGGTCCCCGTGCCGGCGATGTGACCGATCGTGCGCAGCGCGGTCGCCACGTCCGCGAGGCGGAACGTCGGAATCTCGACGACCCTTACACCGAGCGACTCGAGCCTCGCGACGGTGCTCTCCGGCGTACCCGACGTCCAGGCGAGCACGACGTCCGGCCGCAACGCGAGGACGCTCTCCGCATCCACGCGCCACGCGTCACCCACGCGGGGCAACGCGCGGGCCGCCTCCGGGTAATCGCTGTATTCAACGGTGCCGACCAGCATCTGGCCCGCTCCGGCCGCGTACGCGAGCTCCGTCAGGTTCGGCGCGAGGCTAACGATGCGGAGCACTGCAGCGCCGGCACCCTGCCCGATCAAGAGCAGTGCCGCGGCGAGCAGCCACGCTCTCACGCCGCGTTACCCACGAGCACCAGGACGGCGACGACAGCCAGCCAGATCCACATGGAGCGCGACACGATGCGCAGTGCGCCCTGGGCCGCCGCGGCCCCGAGGTCCTCCTCTCCGACGCCACCCAGGCTCGGCTGCAGCGAGCCCTTGCCGACACGGGCCAGCAGGTCCTCCGAGCGGTCGAGCAGGCTCTCGCCGACGCGGTCCACCGCGACGCGCCAGTTTCCGACGGCGTCCTCGAAGCTGCCCGCGAGCGCATAGCTGCCCGCCGCGAGGCGCGCGGGGATCCAGGCCAGCAGTCCGTGCACGTAGGCGAGCGCGCCGGCGAACGAATCGGGCGTCGGGACCGACTCTTGCCGACCCGCCTCGAACGCGGCTCGACGGCGCATCAGGTCGCTGACACGGAAGAGCCATGCGCCCGCCGGCCCGAGCAGCAGGAACCAGAAGATCACCCCGAACACGCGGTTGTTCGCCTGCACGAAGATCGCCTCCTCGACCGCCTCGCGCAGCCCGGCGCCCCGCCCGGCCGCGTCGCTCTCGAGGAGTTCCTTGGCGCGCTGCATCGCGGCGTCGCGGTCGCCCCGCTCGAGCGCGTCCACGTAGTCGTCGACCTCGTTGCGCAGGTCACGCGGCCCGAACGAGACCAGCAGCACGATGATCGCGAAGGCGAGCTGCAGCAGCCCCAGAAGGTGCGAGCCGAGCAGCGCCGAGACGAGCGCCACAGGCATCACCGGCACCAGCACGGCGATCGCCGCTGCGAGGACTTTCGATCCGCCGCTGCGGACGCCGGCCTTGCGTCCCGCCCAGTCGCAGTACCGGTCGAGCCAGCGCGGTTCGCGCAACCCGAGCGCCTCCGTCAGTCCGCGCTCGATCACCAGGGCCAGCAGCAGGGCGATGAGACTCATGCGGGGGCCACCTCGAGCTCGTAGCGGACGAGCGTCCTCAGCATCGGCCAGTCGAAGGCAATGCCGGGATCGGTCTTGCGGCCCGGGGCCACGTCGCTGTGACCCACGATGCGATCGGGCGAGAGGGTCGCGTAGGCCCGGCAGAGCGTGGCGACGAGGTGCGACAGCGCGGCGTATTGCGCCGGCTCGTAGGGCCGCGCATCGGTGCCCTCGAGCTCGATGCCGATCGAGAAGTCGTTGCAGCGCTCGCGACCGGCCCACCTGGACTGGCCTGCATGCCAGGCACGCCGGTGAAACGGCACGTACTGCACGATCTCCCCGTCGCGACGGACCAGCGCATGCGCGGAAACGCGGAGCGCGGCCACCTCCGCGAAGTACGGGTGCGCGTCCGGCGGCAAGGCATTCGTGAACAGCGCGTCGATCCAGGGCCCGCCGAACTCACCCGGTGGCAGGCTGATGCCGTGCACCACGACCAGGTCCGGCCTCACCCCGGGAGGCCGGTCGTCGCAGTTCGGGGACTCGACGCGGCGGGCGCATCCGAGCCAGCCGGTGGACGCATCCACGGCGAAACCGGATCGCTCGGGAGCACGCGCGGCGGACGTTCGCATGCGTCAATGATGCACGCCCGTCGGCACGCCCGCTACGGTGCGAAGCCGATTAGAATCCGGGGACCACGCCCGCCTGGAATTCCGATGCTGACCGCGAGCGACCTCGCCCGCCGCGACCTGCGCGTCGTATGGCACCCGTGCACACAGATGAAGGACCACGAGTGGCTGCCGATGGTCCCGATCGCCCGCGGCGAGGGCGTCTGGCTGCACGACTACGACGGGCGTCGCTATCTCGACGCGATCAGTTCCTGGTGGGTGAACCTCTTCGGCCACGCCAATCCGCGCATCAACGCGGCGGTCACGGCCCAGCTCGGCCGCCTCGAGCACGTGATCCTGGCCGGCTTCACGCACGAACCGGCGGTGGAACTCGCCGAACGGCTCACCGCGATCGCACCGCCGGGCCTCACGCGCTGCTTCTTCGCCGACAACGGCTCGAGCGCGATCGAGGTCGCGCTCAAGATGAGCTTCCATTACTGGCGCAACTCGGGGCGCGCGGCGAAGCGACGCTTCGTGACGCTCACCAACAGCTACCACGGCGAGACGCTCGGGGCGCTCGCCGTCGGGCACGTCGAGCTCTATCGGGAGATCTACCATCCCCTGCTCATGGACGTGATCGCGGTGCCCTCGCCGGACTGCTACGGTCGCGAGCCGGGCGAGCGCGAGGCGGACTACAGCCGCCGCATGTTCGCCCCGATGGAGGCAACCCTCGCGCGCCACGCCGACGAAGTGTGCGCGGTCATCGTCGAGCCGCTGGTGCAGTGCGCCGGCAGCATGCGGATGTACGACCCGGTGTACCTGGGGCTGCTGCGGGAGGCCTGCGACCGGCACGGCGTGCACCTGATCGCCGACGAGATCGCGGTCGGCTTCGGTCGCACGGGCACGATGTTCGCGTGCGAGCAGGCGGATATCGCGCCGGATTTCCTCTGCCTGTCGAAGGGACTCACCGGCGGCTATCTGCCGCTGTCCGTCGTACTGACCGGGGAACGCGTGTACGACGCGTTCTACGACGAGTATGCGAACCTGCGGGCGTTCCTGCATTCCCACAGCTACACCGGCAATCCGCTCGCCTGCGCGGCGGCGCTCGCGACGCTGCGGATCTTCGAGGAGGACGATGTCCTCGAGCGCAATCGCTCCCTCGCCGCGCATCTCGGCGGGCGCTGTCGCGAGCTGGAAGACCTGTCGCACGTCGCGGAGGTCCGTCAGCGGGGGATGATCGTCGCGGTCGAACTCGCTCGCGACGGGGATCGCCATGCGCCCTTCCCGTGGCAGGAGCGTCGCGGCCTGCGCATCTACCGGCACGCGCTCGCGAACGAGGCCCTGCTCCGGCCCATCGGCAACGTCGTCTACTTCATGCCGCCGTACGTGATCGAGCCGGACCAGATCGACCGGCTCGTCGCAACCGCGCGCACCGGGATCGAGATCGCCACATGCGACTGAACCGCGTCTATTCGGAACGGCCCCTGGCCACGGGGACGGAGATCACGCTACCCGGCGCGGCCGCCTACCACGTGGCGCGAGTGCTCCGGCTGCGGCCCGGCGCGCCGCTGGTGGCGTTCGACGGCAGCGGCCACGACTTCCGCTGCGAGGTCGTGGCCGTGCAGGGCGACGAGGTGCGGGTGCGAGTCGGCGAGCGCGCGGCCGGGCTGCCCGAATCGCCCCTGAAAATCACGCTGATCCAGGGCGTATCGCGCAGCGAGCGCATGGACTGGACCCTGCAGAAAGCCACGGAGCTCGGCGTGCGCTCGATCGTGCCCGTGCTCACGGCGCGCAGCGTGGTGCGCCTCGACGAGCGGCAGGCCGAGCGCAAGCAGCGGCACTGGCAGGCCATCGTCGCCGGCGCGTGCGAACAGTGCGGTCGCAGCACCGTGCCCGAGCTGCGCGCGCCCGTCGAGCTGAGGCGTTTCCTCACGGACGCGCCGCGCGAAGGCCAGCGACTGGTACTGAGCCCCGGCGGTCCCGCTTCGCTCGCGGGGCTCGCGAGCACGGCGAGCCGCGTCGAACTCCTGATCGGCCCCGAAGGCGGCCTCGACGACTCGGAACTCGAAGCGGCGGGCCGAGCCGGGTTCAGCCCGGTGCGGCTCGGACCGCGCGTACTGCGCACGGAGACGGCGGGGATCGTGGCGCTCGCCGTGCTGCAGGCGATGTGGGGCGATCTGCAGTAGCGCGTCAGTGCCCGCCCTGGACGCGCAGCCCCTCCGCGCGCAGGGCCTCCGCGAGGCCTTCCTCGATTTCCGCCGCCTGTGCGCCCGGGATGCGCTGCAGGTGCAGTACGGGGCCGGTGAGCACCTCGAGGCCACGCCTGAGGACGCTGCCCGCGGCCCGGATGCCGGCCTTGTGCTGGTCGAAGCGCTGGGCCGGCGCGTGGCGCGTCGCGCCGACGTAGACACCGAGGCTGTTTTCGCGGCAGTCGCCGTAATCGAGCAGCACGAGGTAGATGTTGGAACGGCCGCGGCCCGACGGCTGGAATCGCGCAGCAACGTCGTAAGCGAGTGGCAGCCACTCCACGTAACGCATCGGCAACCAGTCGGGAACCGCATCCGCGGCGACGCGCCAGAGCTGTGCGAGCAAGCGCTCGACGTTCATCGGCGGCTCGTTGCGCATCCAGAGCTCGTGGATGCAGTGCGCAGCGTCGACGGCATCGGGAGCCCGCAATGCCGCCGCAAGCCTGGCGGCGAGCTCATCGCGGCCGAGCCCGCGCAGGGGCCGGCTGCCGGGGGTCGCCGGGATCTTGCGTCGTGCGCCTATCGCGTCACCCAGCCGCCGCACACCGGGAACACCTGCCCCACGAAGCAGTCGGCGGCGTCGCTGCACAGGTACGCGGCGAAGAGCGCGTCCTCCCGCGCCGCCACCAGCCGCCCGAGCGGGACTTCGCGCGCCAGGCGTTCCCGGAACGCCGGATTCGCCTGCAGCTCCGCGGGGAAATACGTCGGGTTGTCCACGAAATTCTGCGCGATCGCGTTGACCTGCACGTTGTGCGGCGCCGCCTCGATCCCGACCGTCTGGACGTAGGCGAGCTGCGCCCCGCGCGCCGCACTGTACGTTGACGCCCGCTTCTGACCGCGCAGCGCCGCCGCGCTCCCGAGCAGCAGGACCTTGCCCGCGCGGCGCTCGATCATCTGCGGCAGCACCGCGCGCACGAGGCGCGGCAGCGGGTCCACGAGGTGCGCGAAGACGTGTCGCCACTCCTCGTCGGTCGATTCCGTCGCCAGCGAGCGCGGCGCCGGCAGGGACAGGTGGGCGAGCAGCACGTCCACGCGACCGGCGGCCGCGACGATCCCTGCGGGCAGCCCGGGATCCGTGAGCGGACGATCGTCCGGGATGACGACGGCGCCGAGTTCGGAGAACACGTCCCGGATCACAGGACCCATGAAGTCGCTGGCCTGCGTCAGGAGCACGCGCTTGCCCTGCAGGTCGATCGAACCCATCGGACTCACCTCGTCGCCGCGGAGGCGGACCGCGTCGGACCGCGCGATTCGTACGCGACTCGTCCGCCGACGACGGTCTTGAGCACCTCCAGGTCCCGGATCGCCGCTGGATCGATCTTCGTGATGTCGTCCGAGAGCACGACGAAGTCGGCCACCTTGCCCGGCTCGAGCGAGCCCTTGGTCGCGCCTTCGCCCTGCGCGCGCGCCGACCAGATCGTCATCATCCGGAGAGCCTGGTCCACCGTGACGGCCTGCCCGGGCTCGAACACGCCGACGTCCGAGTTGCGCGTCACGGCCGCCCAGATGTGCAGGAACGGGTCGAGCGTCTCGAGCACGATACCGGTGAGATCGGTGCCCGCTCCGGGCTCGAGTCCGACATCCACCATCGAACGGAACTCGAACCCGGTGCGAGCGCGCTCCGGCCCGAGGTTTTCGATCGTCGAGTGGCCGAGCGTGTACAGCCACGCAGGCTGGACGTTCACCTTGACCCCGAGGCGTTTCGCGCGCGCAAGATCGTCGGGTCCGGTCACGAACTCGCCGAAGTGCTCGATGCGCTGCAGCGACCCGCGGGCCGCCGGATCCTGCTGTGCGCGCTCGAATGCCGTGAGCGCCATCGCCGTGGCACGGTCGCCCGTCGCGTGCGCGAGGAAAGGCACGCCGGCGCGTTCCGCGCGCAGCACCAGCGCGTCGAGCTGCTCCTGGTTCAGGTTCAGGATGCCGAGGCCGCCATCCGGACCTGCATACGGCGAAGTGAGGGCGCCGCCCTTCATCGGCACGTCGCTGTCCACCCAGACCTTGATGCCCGCGAACCGGTACCACTCGGGGCTGACCGCGGCGGGAAACGCCATCGCGTCGAACGCGGCGGGCAGCAGCCGTCCGCCGGGGTCGGTGAAGATCGCCACGGTGTAGCGCAGCGTCGCGGACCCATGCTCCGCCGCGACCTGCTTGAGGACCGCCAGCTCCGGTGGCGGCATGAGCGCGTACACGGACGTGTAGCCGTGCGCGTTCCACGTCGCCGGGATGTCGCGCAGGAAATACGCGCGCAGGTCCGCCTCCGGAATGCGGGCATCGGGAAAAATCCCCATGCCTTCCCGGATGACGCCCGTGGGCTCGCCCGAGGCATCGAGCTCGATGTGCGCGCCTTTCATCTCGCTCGTGCCGCGGGTGATGCCGATGACCCGCAGCCCGTCGGAGTTCACGACCGCCTCGTGAGAGCCGTTCAGGAACATCAGCGGGTGATTCCCGGAGACCGCATCGAGTTCCGCGCGCGTCGGGAGGCGATGCTCGGCGAAACGCGTCTGGCTCGAGGACGAGCCGGCCACGATGATCCATTCGCCGGGCGGCGCCTGTGCGGCCCGGTCCTTGATCTTGACCAGTAGCGCCGCCACGGACGGCGTCGTCGCGAAGCGTCCGTCCAGGTACTTCTGGATCATGCGCACGGCCAGGGTCGGATGCGCGTGGCCGTCCACGAAACCGGGCACCACCGTGCGGCCGTGCAGGTCGACGACCTGCGTCTGTTGCGACGCGAGCGCCTTGATTTCCCGGTTCGTACCGACGCGCTCGATGCGGCCGTCCTTCACGGCGACCGCCTGCGCCACCGTGCCCGCGGCATCGAGGGTGACGAATTTGCCGTTGACGAATACCGTGTCCGGGGCATTCGCCGCCAGCGCCGGGCCGAGCCACAGGCACTGTGATATCGCCGCGATCGCGAGCAATGCGCACGACAGCCTGGCACATGGTTTCATGTGCATGAAGTTAGCACCCTGACCCGCCCGTGGCGACCGGCTCGCCGTTCCGCCGTCGCGAGCATAGACTCGGCGCAGCCCTTCCACACGGCGGACGGGAGATGACTGGCCGAATTCGACATGCACTGTGCGCCTCCCTGGCCGCCACGTGGCTGTTCGGTCCTGGTGCCCTAAATGCCGCGCCAGACCCTGCCGGTGCAGGACTCGATGCCCTGGCCGAGCGGTACGTCCGGCTGGTGCTCGAGATCGGCGAGCACGATGCCGATTTCGTCGACGCGTACTATGGCCCTCCCGAGTGGCGGGAGGCAGCCCGCGCACGGAAGCGTCCGCTCGCCGCCCTGGACGATGATGCCCGCCAGCTCGCGGTCCAGATCGAACGGGCGCCGGCGGACGACGAGATGTCCGCGCGCCGACGGCGGAGCCTCCTCGAGCAGATGTCCTCGATCCGCACCCGTCTCGCTATCCTGCGCGGTGACAAGCTGTCGTTCGACGAGGAGGCGCGACGAATCTACGGTGTGTCCCCACCGCGTCACGACGACGATTTCTACCGGGCAATCGCACACGATCTCGACGGCCTCCTGCCCGGCCCGGGCCCACTCCGGGACCGCATGGACGCGTTCAAGAAGGAGTTCCTCGTCGCCCCCGATCGCGTCGGCGCCGGGCTCGAGGTCGCGCTGGCCCAGTGTCGTGACGCGACGCTGGCGCAAGCGGCGCTCCCAGCCAGCGAGGAATTCAGGCTCGAGCTCGTCGCGGACAAGCCCTGGCAAGCCTACAACTGGTACCAGGGTCACTACCGGAGCGTCATCCAGTACAACGTGTCCCCGCCGGTGTACGGGTCGGGATTCGTCGGCACGATGTGCCACGAGGGCTATCCCGGCCACCACGTGCTGAACACGCTGCTCGAGGAGCACCTCGTCGATGGCCGCGGCTGGGTCGAGTACACGGTGTACCCGTTGTTCTCCGCCGAGTCGCTGCTGGCCGAGAGCTCGGCGAACTTCGGAATCGACCTGGTGTTTCCCGGCAACACGCGCTGGCAGTGGGAGCGTGATCACCTCTACCCGGTCGTCGGGATCGACCCGGCCCGCGCGGAGTTGCAGTTCCGGGTGAGCGAGGCGATGAAGTCCCTCGCCTACGCGCAGATCGACGCAGCCAGGGCCTACCTCGACGGCGGTCGCTCGGCGGAGCAGACGATCTCGTGGCTGCAGGAGTTCACGTTCGCGACCCGAGCCGAAGCGGAGAGGCGCCTGCGCTTCTTCGACACTTACCGCTCGTATATCGTGAACTACCGGCTGGGCGACGACCTCGTACGGGAGTACGTCGACCGCGTCGGCGGACAGGATCCGGAAGCCCGCTGGAAGGCATTCATCGGGCTGATTTCGTCGCCGCCCGTCGTCTCCGACCTCGCCCGCGGCACCGCGCTCGATCCCGCGCGCCAGTAGATCCGTCCGGTCGCCGCTTCACCAGCGCGCGTCGCGCGCCGGGCGCCGCAGGGCCCAGGCCTGGTGGAAAGCGCCGCCGAGTTCCGTCACGAGGAAGGCGAGCAGCACGACCGGCGCGCCTCGCGAGAATACGAACCAGGCGATCAGCGCGGCCACCCAGAGACGCGCGAAGGCATCGATGAGGCCGAGCGCGCGTACCGGCTCCATGAGGCGCGCGATCGCCCAGGCGACGCCCAGCGCGCCGGCGAGGCAGGCGAAGAACCAGTGCAGCGCGTCGAACGGCGGGCTCGCGGTCGATCCGCCGGCCAGTCCGTTCAGCGCGTACAGGAGCTTGACGAAGGCCACCGCGAGCGGCGGCAGCGCGAAGAGCGCGGTCACGACGAGATCGAGCAGCGCCCACCCGCGAATGACCCGGGATTCGCGGCCCCGGATCATCAGGCCGCCCGCGTTTCCTCGCCGATCATCCGCTCGATGCGCTCGAAGTCCGGGATCAGCGGGTACTCGTTCACCATGCGAACCTGGCAGATCACCGGGCTGCGCTCGCCGAACGTGCGCGAGTCGTCGGCGTGCAGCACGTCCGGGCTCAGCCGCACGAGCTGCGGGAAGCCCTGCGTGAGCACGGCGAAGTGGCCGGCGGCCGTGTCGTTCGTGATCGCCTGCATGACGACGATGCGCGTGCGGCCGCTCGCGCGCGGCGGATTGCGACCGCACGCCGCCTCGAAGGACACGAGCGGCACGCGGCGCCCGCCCCAGGCGATCGTGCCGAGGTACCACGCCGGCGCGCCTTCCATCGGCGTCGGCGCCTGGTAGTTGATCACCTCGGTCACGCACGAGCGCGGCACGAGCAGGCGCTCGTCCGCGATCGGCACCAGCAGGCAATAGATCTCCTCCGCCGTCGCGCTCATCGTTGCCTCACGTCGCCTGCCGCCGTCGCGCCAGCACCAGCGGCTCGATGGCATCGAGCAGCTGGCTCTCCTGGTACGGCTTGCCGAGGTAGTCGTCCACGCCGAGCTCGATCGCCCGCGCGCGGTGCTTGTCGCCCACGCGCGAGGTGATCATGATGATCGGGATGTCCGCGAGGCGCGGGTCGTTGCGCACGTGCGAGGCAACCTCGTAGCCGTCCATGCGCGGCATCTCGATGTCGAGCAGGATCACGTCCGGCGTGTGCTCCTGCAGCAGCGCCATCGCGTCGACGCCGTCCTTCGCCGTGAGCACCCGCATGCCGTTGCGCTCGAGCAGG
>JBBIVG010000003.1:0-39698 GCA_037439865.1 Nevskiaceae bacterium | reverse complement strand
GGTTTACAGAAAACTTCTGATGCGCTGGTAATGACAGTAACCAATGTCAAATTACTCACCTTTGAGGCGGAAAATGCCACATTCACCGGAAAAGGAACCGTTGTAACCAGCACTGCTGCAAATAAAGGCAAGTATGTCGATCTGACTGACGGATGGAAACTGAATTTCGATGGGATAGAGGTTCCAAAAGCCGGAAATTACCAATTGTACATTTTCTTTAAATTAAACTACCAGAGCCCGAAAACTCAAAACCTGTGGATTAACGGTACTATGTTTTCACCAATGATTTTTATGTCGGCAAGCACCTCTACCTGGAATAAATACGCCATTTCAGTGCCGCTGAAAGCCGGTGTCAATCAAATTTCGATCGAAAGTTCGTGGGGATGGATGAGCTTTGATTATCTGGCAATTCCAGTCGAAGATTTGTCATCGGGAGTTTCCGGGTTAAACAAAAATGTATTAGATATTGAACAGAATTACCCAAATCCCTTTTTTGGCTCCACGTCAATTACTTTTTCAATTCCGGAAAAAGGACATACACAATTAGAGCTATTTGATTTGAGCGTCATGTAGGCGAGGACTTGCGGCAGACGGTTGCGCGACACGACGGTGGCATCCCCTGGCCACGGAGCAGCAGGGATGCTGCTCCACCCGGCCACCGCGGGCCATTCGGGTTTTACGAGAGGCGCCCTGGACGGTCTATGATCCCGCGCTGGCCGGGTCCGCGCCCGGAGGGTGTCCATCGAATGATCAAGTCAACATTCCGGTTGATCCGCTGGGCCATGGGCTCGGTCCTGCTGGGCCTGGTCCTGATCCTGATCGGGGCCTATGTCTGGTTCCTGCGCAGCGGTCCGGAGCCCAGGGTCTGGCACACGACTCATCTCGACAAGGAGTTCACCGCGGCCCGGGTCATGGACGTGACCACGATCGAGGCTTACCGGAAGCTCGAGGACCGCCTGTTCGCGGAACTCCAGGCGAAGGTCGTGGACAAGGTTCAGCCGGGGGACCGCAACCCGTTCAACCGGTACAGCGCCGGCAGCCGCAGCGATCCTGCGGTCTGGCCGACGAACTGGAACCGCACGTTCGAGATCTCGCCCGAGAACCCGGCCGGCGCCGCGCTGCTGCTGCACGGGTTGACGGACTCGCCCTACAGCATGCGCTCCATCGGCGAGCACCTCGCGGCGCGCGGGCTCAAGGTCGTTGGACTGCGGCTGCCGGGCCACGGCACGGCGCCTTCGGGCCTGCTCAGCTTCACGATCGAGGACATGGAGGCCGCGGTGCGTGTCGCCATGCGTGACTTGCGCCGGCAGATGGGGCCCAATCGGCCGATCTACATCGTGGGGTATTCCAACGGCGCCGCGCTCGCAGTGGACTACTCGGTGTCCCTGCTCGAGGGAGCCGACGTGCCGCGGCCAGCGGGCCTCGTGCTCCTTTCCCCGGCCATCGGCATCTCGCCGTTCGCCGTCGTGGCACGAGTCAAGACGGGTCTTTCCTCCGTGCCGGGTTTCGAGCGCGCGGCCTGGCAGGTGGTGACCCTCGAGTTCGATCCGTACAAGTACTCGTCCTTCAGCTTCCACGCGGCGGGCGAAACGCAGCGCCTGACGAGCGGGCTCGCAAGGCGCATCCGGGCGCTCGCGGCCGGCGGCAAGATCAAGGGCTTCCCGCCCGTGCTCGCGTTCCTCTCGACGGTCGACTCAACGATCGTCGCGCCCGCCGTGGTGGACGCGTTGTTCGAACATCTCGCGCCCGAGTCCCACGAGCTGGTGCTGTTCGACGTCAACCGGTTCGCCGGGATCCAGGCGCTGCTCGTGAACGACCCGGGTCCCCTGACGCAGAGGCTGCTCTCGATGCCCGATCGCTCGTTCGCGCTCACCGTCATCACGAACGCGAACCCGGGCACGCTGCAGGTGCAGGAGCTCAGGGCCGAGCCCGGATCGCCCAGCCAGTCGTCGCGCCTGCTCGACCTGTCATGGCCCCTGCAGGTCTTTTCGCTGTCGCACGTCGCCATACCGTTCCCGCCGGACGACCCGCTGTACGGTTACGAGGCGCCAACGGACCCGATGCACAACCTGCACGTGCAGCTCGGTCGCGTGCAGGTGCACGGCGAGAACGGCGTGCTGCGCGTGCCCGACTGGGTGCTGACGCGCCAGCGCAGCAACCCGTTCCATTCCTACATGCTCGAGCGCATCGACGGATTCGTCACGGCGGCGGACCGGCAACCTTGACGCGGGCCGCGACGCGCTGGCTGCTGCTGGGGGTACTCCCGCTGCTGGCGCACTGCGCGTCGGCGCCGCGGCTCGATGGCGTGGAGACCAGCCACGCCATTCCGCCGGCGACCTCGACGCGCCTCGACCAGATGGTGCTGAAGCGGCTGGGCGACGAGCCCGGTGTGTCGGGCGTCCAGCTCTTGCAGCAGAACGCGCTGGCGTTCGCGTACCGCGCGGGAACTGCGGCGGCCGCGGAGCGCAGCCTCGACGTCCAGACGTATCTGTGGAGCGCCGACTTCACCGGCAAGCTGCTGGCCGCGGAACTCATGCGCGCGGCCGAGCGGGGGGTGCGGGTGCGCGTGCTCGTGGACGACATGGACGCGCGAGCCAAGCACGACATCTTCGCCATCGCCGACCTGCACCCCAACATCGAGGTGCGCATCTTCAACCCGTTCTACGACCGCTATGGATTCATCGGCCAGTGGAGCGAGTTCATGCTCCGTAGCACGCGCCTCAACCACCGCATGCACAACAAGGCGTGGATCGCCGACAACCGCGTGGCCATCGTCGGCGGCCGCAACATCGGCGACGAGTACTTCGGCGCATCCGACCAGTCGAACTTCATCGACACGGACATCCTGCTCGCGGGCCCGGTCGTGGAGCAGGTGAGCCGCGAATTCGACGAGTACTGGAACAGCGTGGACGCGGTGCCCGTCTCGCGCTTCGAGGCGCACGAGCCGACGCAGGCGGAGCTGCAGCAGCTCGTGACGGCCGCGCAGGAGTTCCGCAAGGAGGCCGGAGAGACGCCGTACATGGCCGCGCTGCGCGATCCGAAGCGGCGGGCCGAGCTGCTCGCGAGCGCCCCCGCGCCGCTCAAGGTGCGCGACATCCAGGTGCTCGCCGACGATCCGGCCAAGATCGGCATGAAGGAGGAAGGACTGCATGCGTCGCAGGTGCTGAACGGGCTGTCGAAGGTCATGGACCAGGCCGACAACGAACTCCTGGTCGTCTCGGCTTACTTCGTGCCGGGCAAGAGCGGCGCGGAGAGCCTCGTGGCGCTTGCGAAACGCGGCATCCACGTGGAGGTGCTGACGAATTCGCTCGCAGCCACCGATGTCGTGGCCGTGCACGTGGGCTACGCACGGTACCGGCGCGAGCTGCTCAAGGGCGGAGTCGATCTCTACGAGATGAAGCGCAGGACCGACGATGTCGCGGGCCAGAAGCGCATCAGCCTGATGGGCTCGTCGGGTGCCACATTGCACACCAAGGCGATGATGGTGGACGAGCGCTGGGCGTTCGTCGGCTCGATGAACCTCGACCCGCGCTCCGCCAACCTCAACACCGAGATGGGCGTGCTCGTGGACAGCCCCGAGCTCGCGAAGCAGCTCCGCGAGCAGTTCATGCACAATGTCTCCCCGGACCTGAGCTACCGCGTGGAGCTGGACGAGAAGCACGGCCTCGTCTGGCACGACCGCGCGAACGGCCAGGACCGGGCGCTCGAGGACGAGCCGGACGCGAGCGTCGGCCGCCGCCTCAGTGCAACCTTGATGAGGGCCCTGCCGATGGAGTCGCAGCTATGAGTACCACTCCCGTCCCGCCGATCACGCCCGCCCGGCCACGCCGACGGTGGCGGTGGTACCTGTTCGGCTTCCTGTCGGCGGTGGTGCTGCTCGTCGTGCTGTACACGATGTTCATGCTCACGTGGAGCTACTCGCAGGGCGAGCGCGCCGGCGTCCTGCAGAAATTCTCGGAGAAGGGCTGGATCTGCAAGACCCACGAGGGCGAGCTCGCGATGTACGTGGTGGCCGGCGTGGCGCCGACGATCTGGAATTTCAGCGTCCGCGACCAGGCCACCGCCGAGGCGCTCGGCAGGGCCGTCGGTCAGCACGTGCGAGTGCACTATTCGGAGCACCCCGGCCTGCCCACCAGCTGTTTCGGCGAGACCGCCTACTTCGTCGATCGCGTGGAGGTCACGCAGGCTCCCCAGCTGCAATTGCAGCCGGCGCCTTAGCGCTCTTCGTCGACCTTCACCCAGGCGGAGTACTGCGAGCTGCCGGTGCGGCGGCCCCATACCAGCAGCCCGCTGCTCGAGCCCGAACTCGATTCCTGCACGGCGCCGAGCTCGATCCATTCGCCGAGCCGACCGGTCACCACCGAGCTCGCGCCGCGGGTCTCGATGGTGCCGCCGTTCGCGGGCCGGTATTGCTGCTGGCGCGGCGAGATCTCGAGCGTGACGAGATCGCCGTTCACGCGGGCCGTTGCGTAGAAGCCCGTGTCGACGTCGCGATAGGTGGTGGACTGCTGCACCGTCCCGCCCCAGCCGCTGGTCACGACCTGGGTCGAGGTCATCGGCACCGATTGCCCGATCGCGATGTAGGTTTCGCTGCCTTCGAGCGTGCGCACGCTGCTCTGGTTGCGCAGGTTGGCCTGCTGCCGGCGACCCTGCATGATCACCTGCGCGCCGGCCTGCGGAGCCGGCGGACGATTCACGCCCACCTGCACGTCGCCACTGCCGATCGTGGCGGAGCCGCGGACACTCGCAGCGTCGAGATCGGAAACCGTGCCCTGGCCGACGGTGATGAGCAGCTGGCGTCGCGGCCGATCGATGGCCGCAACGGCGGTCCGGATCTGCTCGAGATTGGACGGCGTCGTGCGCACCAGCAGCTTGTCGTCGAGGCCGCTCACCACGCCGCCCGGCGCGACGAGCGGCTGCACGATCGGGAGGACCTCGTCGGCGCGACGATAGTGCAGGTCGATGACCTGCAGCTCCTGGCCGAAGGCGGCGGACGTGGTGAGGAAAGCCAGCAACGCCCAGCAGAATCTTGCCATTGGTTCAGCGTCCTGCAGCGACTGCCTCGCGCACGCATTTCACCAGCGCATCGATGCCCTCGGGGTCCTGGTCGGCGCGGCAGACGAAGCGCACGTCCCGGCCCAGCTTGTAGAAGCGGAATGGCCCGGAGTCGAGTGCCCGCACGGCGACGTCGGGCAGTCGCAGGAACAGCATGTTGACCTGCACCGGCGCGACCAGCGTCACCCCGGGGATCGACTGCAGTCGCCGGGCGACGTCGGCCGCAAGCGCATTGGCACGGCCGGCACGCTCGAGCCAGCGATCGTCCGCGAGGTACCGTTCGAGCTGCGCGGAGACGAACCGTGCCTTCGACAGCACCTGTCCGCCGCGCTTCATGCGATACGGGATCGCCGCAGCGAGTTCCGGGTCGAAGACCACGACCGCCTCCGCATTGATCGCGCCGTTCTTGGTCGCGCCGAGCGACAGCACGTCCACGCCGCTGCGCCAGGTGAGGTCGGCAGGACTGCAGCCGAGCGCCGCGACGGCATTGGCGAAGCGGGCGCCGTCCATGTGCACGCGCAGGCCATGTCGGTGCGCAACGGCGGACAGCGCCGCCACCTCCGCGGCCGAGTAGAGCGTGCCGAAGTCCGTCGGCTCGGTGACGTTCAGGGCGAACGGCTGCACACGGGTCGGGTTGCCGCGCCCAGCAAGGCCGAGCGCCTCGTCGAGGCTGGCGGGGTCGAGCTTGCAGTCGCGGCCTGGCAGACCGACGAGCTTGGCCCCGGTGAAGAATTCCGGTGACCCGCACTCGTAGACGTTGATGTGCGCCGTCTCGTGGCAATAGATTGCGCCGTACGGGTTGGCCAGCGCCGACAGCGCGACGGAATTCGCGCCGGTCCCGGTGGCGACTGGGAATACCTGCACGGGTCGCTCGAAAACGTCGCTGAAACGCTGGATCATGCGGCGCGTCCAGTCGTCGTCGCCATAGGGGGCGGCGGTGCCCGCGTTGGCCGCGACGATCGCCTCGAGGATCTCGGGCGCCGCGCCGCCGACGTTGTCGCTGCGGAAGTCGTAGACGGTCTCGGGCATGGGGTGCTGGCAGACCAGGGGAGTGGGGGATGATCCTACTAGAGACGCAGCGCCTGCGGCTGAGGCGATTCGACCGCGGTGACGTCGATCGGCTGGTGGAGCTCGATTCGGACCCGGAAGTGATGCGATTCATCACCTATGGGGTGCCGACGCCACGCGCCACCTACGAGGACGTGATCCTGCCTCGGTGGTTCGCGATCTACGAGGCCACGCCGCTGCTCGGCTACTGGGCGGCGGAGGAACGCGACAGCGGTCGATTCCTGGGCTGGTTCCACCTGCGGCCCGACCGCATGGACCCGGACGAGCAGGAACTCGGATACCGCTTCGTGCGCTCCGCGTGGGGCCGCGGGCTCGCCACCGAGGGCGCGACGGCCGTCATCGAGCACGGCTTCCTGCGCGTGGGCGCGGACAAGATCTCGGCGCGCACGCTGTCGCGCAATTTCGCGTCGCAGCGCGTGATGCAGAAGTGCGGTCTCGCCTACGAGAAGGACTTCGTGTACCCGGAGGACGTGATCGCCGGGCGCTCGGAGCCCGAGCGCGCCGCCGTGAAGTATTCGATCACACGCCCTGTGTGGCTCGCGCGGCGGGCTTGAGGAAACGCTCGCAGTTCTTCCTTCCCTCGTCGCCTTCGGGCAGGCCGCGGCAGATGTCCCCGGTCCGCTTGCGCAGCGTCTCGACGACCGCGGCCCGGTCGCCCGTCGCGCCCCACTCGAGCAGCTTCGCGCTCAACTGCTCGAGGCGGGTTCGCGTGCGCTGGTAGAAGGCGTCCGGTGAGCTGCCGAGCTCGGCGATGACCTTGAGCCCGGTCTGCTCGATCGCCTTCGTGTCGTCGGGCGTCATCTCGAGCAGACCGACGAGATAGCTGTAGCCCCACTGGAACCGCGTTGCCGGCCCCTGCGCGCCGTCGTAGGCGCGCGCGAGCCACTGGACGGCCTCGTCCTTGCGACCCGCCTTTTCCGCGAGGTCGGCGAGATCGAGCATGAAGTAGTAAGGCGACGGCGACTTCTCGAGCGCAGCCACGAGCAGCTTGTTGGCGTCCTCGTCGAGCCCGGCCTCCCAATACACGTTCGCAGCGGCATTGATGACCGCCTGGCGCGCATTGGGATCTTTCGTCTCGGCATCGAGGCGCGCGATCGTCGAGTGGATCTGGTCGAGCAACGCCGGCGCAAGCGGGGCCCCGGGATGATCGAGCTGGGCCAGCAGCACTCTCGCGCGCAGCACCTTGATCTCGTCTGGTGCGGAGAGAGGGGCGGCCTGGTCGGCCACGAGGCGATCGAGAGCGGCTCCCCATGCGCGGGTGAGTTCGGCGCGCTCCGGCGTGCCGGCGTTCGACAGCAGGTCGATCGCAAGTTGCGAGCCGTAGATCAGGTTGTCGAGATTGGCCTGGTCCGCGGAGGGCGAGGCGAGGACATCGAGGAGCTGCTTGCGCGCGGCCGCGCGGTCGAGGCCGGTGAGGGGCGACTTGCCGCCCGTCGTCTCCGCCGCCGCGGCGCCGAGGTATTCGAAGAACAGCCGCGCGCAGTCGCCCTTCATCTCGGCCGGGCAACGCTGGCTCAAGGTCCGGAACGTCTTCAGCCGGTCTTTCGCCGGCAGGACGCGACCGTTGTCCGTGGGCCAGGAGTAATAGGCGAGCAGCTGCCAGTCGTTGGCCGTGACGTCCCCGCCGGCGGTGGCGGCCGCGAGGATTTCCTTGACCGGCCGCGCGTCCGCAATCGCGACGTCGAGGATCTTCGCGTAGCGCTCGATGTTGACGTTGCCGGGCAGCCGCGTGATTTCAGTGCCGTCCGGCCGGAACAGGATCATCGTGGGATATCCCACGACGCCGAAGCGCTCGCCCTGCTTCTGGGCGCTGGGCGTGTCGCCGTCGAGATACACGGGCACGAACAGGCGGCTGCGCTCCTGGAACTCGCGACGGTTGAAGATCGTCGCCTTGATCTGCGCGCAAGGCGGGCACCACTCCGCGCCCCAGTACAGGAACAGCGGCTTCGGCGCCGCCTTGGCCGCGGCGAATGCGGCGTCCACGTCGCCGTCGAACCAGGCGATGCCGGGAGGCAGGTGCGAGTCAGTCTTTGCCGCGGCCGCTGCGGCTGGCTTCTCGCTGGCTGGCACGGTTGCCGACGAGGGCGCTTCCTTGCGCGAGCACGCCGCCAGGGACAGCGCAAGGGCAAACGTCGCGACGACGGCGGTCGCCCGGATGGAAGAGGTTTTCGGTCGCATCCGGTCAGGATACTGATCCTGTCCAACGCGGGCAAAGTGAGCACGCATTGCGCATCCATGCGGCGACGCCTATCGTGGACTGCACACCCAAGGGCTCCCGCGATGTCGTCCGACCACGGCTCCTCCGCCAAGGCAATCCTCTATGCGTTCCTCGCGAACCTGGGGATCGCGATCACGAAGAGCGCAGCGGCCGCTTTCACGAACTCCGGGAGCATGCTCGCGGAAGCGATCCACTCCTATGCCGATTGCACGAACCAGGTGCTGCTGTACCTGGGCCTGAAGCAGGCGGACAGGCCCCCCACCGCCGAGCACCCGCTCGGCTTCGGCAAGGCGACGTATTTCTGGAGCTTCGTGGTCGCCCTGCTGCTCTTCAGCATCGGCGGCCTGTTCTCCATCTACGAAGGCTGGCACAAGCTGCACCAGCCGGAGGCGCTCAACAAGGCCTGGATCGCGCTCACCGTGCTCGGAATCGCGATCGTGCTGGAGACCGGCAGCCTGGTCGGCTGCCTGAACGAGATACGCAAGATCCGGCGCGACCGCGCGTTCGGCACGTGGCTCGAGCATACCCGCAACGCGGAACTCGTCGTCGTACTCGGCGAGGACATCGCGGCGCTGGCCGGACTCGCGCTCGCCTTCGTGTTCGTCTCGCTCGCGGCCTGGACCGGCGACACGCGCTTCGACGCGATCGGCTCGATCGCCATCGGCGCGGTGCTGATCCTGGTCGCGGCGTTCATCGCGGTGCGCATCAGCGCGCTCCTGATCGGGAAATCCGCGGAGCCGCATCTCGAGCGCCGCATCGAGGCATTGATCGCAGCTGATCCGGCCATCGAGAAGCTGCTCAACACGATCACCCTGCAGATGGGGCCGAAGGTCGTGCTCGCGGCGAAAGTGAAGATGCAGCCGGGCCTCACGATCGAAACGGCCGTGGATCGAATCAACGAGCTCGAGCGGCGCATCAAGGAAGAGGCGCCGGAGGTCGGCTGGTGCTTCGTCGAACCCGACGTCAGCGACTGAACGCCGCGATCTCGTAGATGATGCGGGCCGCGGTGCGCGCGGTGCGACTGGCCACATCGTGTGCCGGGTTGAGTTCCGCGACGTCGGCCAGCAGCAGCTTGCTCGACGGGCCGCCGCGACCGCACGCCGCCAGCACGGCGCGCAGCAGGCCTATGGCACGATGCAGCGCCAGTCCCAGGGCGGACGGCGCGCTCACGCCAGGGGCCACGGCGGGCGGCAGCACGTCGAGACAGAACGTCAGGTAGATTGCGGAAGACTCCTCGACGAAGCGGCGCAGCCGCTCCTCGGCTTCGCGCTCTGCGGCGCCCACGTCGTAGATGATCTCGGTCCCCAGCGCGGCCGCCCTGCGGACGAGGGCCTCGGTATTGGAAGCGGGGCTCGCACCGATGCAGAGATAGCGGAACTCGCGCGTGGCAGCCGCCCGTGCTTCCGCGATCTGCAGGAACGGCGTGCCGGAGGTGCCGCGGCCCGCCGTTTCCGGGCGGCGGAGATCGAGGTGCGCGTCGAAATTGATGATGCCCAGGCGATCGAGGCGGGGATCGCCTGCCAGGGCGAGTTCCGCCCCATGGTAGGCCGCCCAGGCAATCTCGTGCCCGCCGCCGAGCCCGATCGGCAGGTGCCCGGCCCGGAGCAATGCGGCAAGGCGGGTCGCGTAGTTCTGCTGCGCAGGCTCGAGTGCATCGCCCTCGCAGACGATATCGCCCGCGTCGTAGAGCCTTGCGACGTCGCCGCCGTGCCACGCCAGGTTGCCGAGCGCGCGACGCAGTTCCCGCGGGCCGTCCGCAGCGCCTGGGCGGCCATGGTTGCGCCGCACGCCGGCGTCGCATGCGAAGCCGAGCAGCGCGACGCCCTTGCCGTCCGCGGCCGCGATTGGCCGAACGACCTGGTGCCAGCGCCGACCGAGTTCGCCGTCCGCGGCGTCAACCCGGCCGGTCCATGAGCTCATGTCGTCGCGATGCGGCACGGTGTCTCCTTCAGATCGGGCGCTCGAGCACGATCGCGCCGTCCTTGACGACCATGCTGCACGGATTGAATCCCACCCAGTAGCCGAGTTCGTCCAACGTGTCGACGGACCAGACGGCGAAGTCCGCCGCGCGTCCGGGTGCGATCGAGCCGCGCTGCCGGGCGAGTCCGAGTGCGCGAGCGGCGTGGCGCGTGACGCCGAGCAACACTTCCTCGCTCGTCATGCCGAACAGGCGGCGCGCCATGTTCATCGCGAGCAGCAGCGAGGCACCCGGTGCGGTGCCCGGATTGCAGTCGGACGCGACGGCGAGAGGCACTCCGTGCGCACGAAGCGCCTGCAGCGGCGGCAACTGCTTCTCGCCGAGCGCGTAGAACGCGACGGGCAGCATCACGGCAACCGTGCCACTGCCGGCGAGCGCCGCGGCGTTCTGTTCGTTCGCGTACTCGAGGTGGTCGCAGGACAGTGCGCGGTGCCGGGCGGCGATCTGACTGCCGCCCACGTTGGACAACTGCTCCGTGTGGAGTCGCACCGGCAGGCCCAGCCTTCCTGCGGCTGCGAAAAGCCGATCGCATTGGGCCGCCGAGAAAGCGATGTCCTCGCAATACGCGTCGACGGCGTCGACCAGGCCGGATTCGCGCTCCCCGGTCATCCGGGGCAGCCAGTCGTTGCAGATCGTATCGACGTACTCGTCGGCGCGGCCGCTGAATTCCGGCGGCAGTGCGTGCGCAGCGAGGAAACTGGTCGAGACCGTGACCGGATGCTCCGCACCGAGTCGTCGTGCCACCCGCAGCATCTTTGCCTCCGTCTCGAACTCGAGGCCGTAGCCGGACTTGATCTCGACCGTCGTGACGCCTTCCTGCAACAGAGCCTGCAGGCGGGGGCGGCTCTGCTCGACGAGCGAGTCCTCGCTGGCGGCACGCGTTGCACGCATCGTGCTCACGATGCCGCCACCTTCACGTGCGAACTCCGCGTAACTGCTGCCAGACGTGCGGCGGGCAAACTCGCCGGCGCGCTGTCCCGCGAAGACGAGGTGCGTGTGGCAATCGACCAGGCCCGGCGTCAGCCAGCGTCCTGCGAGTTCGACGGTTCGGTCGGGCCGCGCTCCTGCGGGCAGGTCGTGCTCGGCCCCGACCCACTCGACGATTCCGTCGCGTGTCAGCACGGCGCCGGGCGCGTGCACCTGCAGGCGTTCGTCGCAGGTGGCGATCCGGGCCTTGCGCCAGAGCGTGCGCACGGGATCAGTCGAGGAACGGCAGGTTCAGCTGGTGCTCGCGAGCGCAGTCGATCGCGATCTGGTAGCCCGCGTCCGCGTGCCTCATGACGCCCGACGCGGGGTCGTTCCACAGCACGCGCTCGATGCGCTTCGCAGCCGCGGGCGTACCGTCGCAGACGATCACGACGCCGGCGTGCTGCGAGTAGCCGATCCCGACGCCGCCGCCGTGGTGGATCGAGACCCACGTCGCTCCGCTTGCCGTGTTGAGCAACGCATTGAGCAGCGGCCAGTCCGCGACGGCGTCCGAGCCGTCCTGCATCGCCTCGGTCTCGCGGTTGGGGCTCGCGACGGAACCCGAGTAGAGGTGATCGCGGCCGATCACCACCGGCGCTTCGAGCTCGCCGCGCGCGACCATTTCATTGAATGCGAGCCCGAGCCGGTGCCGCTGCCCGAGCCCGACCCAGCAGATGCGGGCCGGCAGCCCCTGGAACTGGATTCGGTTCCTCGCCATGTCGAGCCAGCGGTGCAGGTGCGGATCGTCCGGGATGAGTTCCTTCACTTTCTCGTCGGTGCGGTGGATGTCCCTCGGATTGCCGGACAACGCGGCCCAGCGGAACGGGCCCACACCGCGGCAGAAGAGCGGGCGCACGTACGCCGGCACGAAGCCGGGGAATGCGAACGCGTCCTTCACGCCCTCGTCGAACGCGACCTGGCGGATGTTGTTGCCGTAGTCGAACACGGGGATGCCGAGCTTCTGGAACGCGAGCATCGCCTCGACGTGCTTCGCCATCGAGTGCCGGGACGCGGTTTCGACGGCGTGCGGGTCGCTCACCCGCAGGCGGTCCCATTGCTCGAGCGTCCAGCCCGCGGGCAGGTAGCCGTTCACGGGATCGTGGGCGGAGGTCTGGTCGGTGACGGCGTCCGGCCGGACGCCGCGACGCAGCAGCTCGGGCAGCACCTCGGCCGCATTGCCGAGCAGGCCGACGGAGAGTGCCTTGCGATCACGATTCGCGCGCTCGATGAGGTTGAGCGCTTCGTCGAGCGATGTCGTACTGACGTCGAGATAACGCGTATCCAACCGCTTCTGTATTCGTTCGGGCCGGCACTCCACCGCTAGCATGGACGCGCCCGCCATCGTCCCCGCGAGCGGCTGCGCGCCGCCCATGCCGCCGAGGCCCGCCGTGAGGATCCAGCGCCCGGCGAGGTCGCCGCCGTAGTGCTGGCGTCCCATCTCGACGAACGTCTCGTACGTGCCCTGCACGATGCCCTGGCTGCCGATGTAGATCCACGAGCCGGCCGTCATCTGGCCGTACATCATCAGGCCCTTGCGATCGAGCTCGTGGAAGTGGTCCCACGTGGCCCAGCGGCCCACGAGGTTCGAGTTCGCGATCAGAACGCGCGGCGCGTCGGCGTGCGTGCGGAACACGCCGACGGGCTTGCCCGACTGGACGAGCAGGGTCTCGTCGTCGCCGAGCCGGCGGAGCGCGCGCACGATTCGGTCGTAGCAGTCCCAGTTGCGCGCGGCGCGGCCGATGCCGCCGTACACGACGAGATCGTCGGGGCGCTCCGCCACCTCGGGGTCGAGGTTGTTCATGAGCATGCGCAGCGGGGCCTCGGTGAGCCAGCTGCGCGCGCTCAGCGCCTTGCCGCGGGGAGCGCGGATGTCGTGATGGAGGTCGTTCATGTGGGGCGTACCCGCGGCGCGAGCCAGCGATAGAGGAGCAGGGTCGCGAGCAGGCCGACGCAGAAGAGCGCGATCAGCCACGCCGCGCGAACGAAGAGGTAATCCACCAGCGACCGGCCCTTGCTCACGCCCGCATCGAGCGCGGTGCCGAGCTGCGGCGCCTGCGTGCCGACCGTGCCGAGCAGCAGCTGCAGCTGGCTTGCGGCGCGAGTGATCTCCGCCGCGGCCTGCGTGTACTCGCTGATGTCGAACGGTTTGCCGGGCGGTTCGCCGGGCTTGCGCTCGAAGCTTGCGACGAGCGCGTCGATCGCCTGCACCGCCTGGTCCACCGACGTGGCGGCAGTGTTGCCGGCCTCGAGCGCCGCGCGCACGTCGAGCAGCATCGGGCGCAGCGTGGCCTGCTGCGACTCGAGCGTATCGGACAGCTGCTGGATCGCGGCTTCACGCTCGGCGGACAGCGTCGCGGGCAACGCCTCGGCCACGGCGGCGAAGCGGGCTGCGGAGTCCGCCAGGCTCGCGGTCTGCTGCTGCAGTTTCTGCGACTCGGGCCCGGCCGCCATCCGATTGAGCGAGCGGTCGAGCTGCAGGTCGAAGATCACCGGCATGCGCTGCGCGTAGAAGATCGCGCGCTCGGCCATCAGGCGGGTCTGCTCGACCTGGCGCACGGCGGGGTCGAGGCCGGCCATCGGGTCGAGCCCGATGAATCCCATCAGGCCACCCGACAGGAGCGTGCCGCCTTTCGAGTCCTGCACGTGCATCTCGTTCACGAAGCTCTGGAAGCGGACGAACGGTACGTTCACCACGTCCGGGTTCTGCTTCTGCCACTCGACGAAGAGACTGCGAAGCTCCTGCTGCTGGGCCGGGCTCAGGGTGTCGGTGACGAGCAGCCACGCGGCGGACTCGAGCTCGCGGTGTGCCACTAGCAGCTGCTGCGCCTGCGCCGGCAGGCGCCCGCCGATCACTTCCTCGACGACCATCCGGCTCAGCGTCGCGAGCGTGACGAGGTCGAGGCTGCTCACGATGGGGCTCTCGCCGGAGGCATTGATGTACGCCGCGTTTGCCTGCTCGAGCAGCCAGCCCGAGAGCACGTAGCGCTGCGACGGATCCATCACCAGCGGCTCGCTGTCCCGCACTGCCTCGATCAGGCGGCCGACGTACTCGTCGGCGAACCGGAGATTGCGGGCCTGGCGCTGCACGAGCAGGGTCTTGGTCTCCTCGGCCTGGCGCGACGAGGGCTTCATATCCCCGATCGTCTTGCAGCCAGCCAGTGCGACGGCCGCCGCCACCACGCAGAGGAGGGCGGGCCCGAAGCGGGGTGACGGAAGAGGCAGGGAGCGCGGACGGAACATCCGCGAAGTATGGTCAGCGTGAGGGTCCGTGCAAAGGGCGGCTGCGGCAGGCGGGGCAGGAGCGCCGTCCCCACGGTGCGCCTAGAATGGCTGCCAACTTCGTCGCCCCGGAGCCCACGTGATCCGCTGGATTGCCATCCTGTCGCTGCTTCAGGTCGTCCCCTTCTGGCGGATCTTCGGCCGGATGGGGTTCCCGCCCTGGCTATCAATCATGGCCTCGCTGCCGCTCGTGAACCTGATCGTCCTGTATTACGTGGATGACGCCCTGGCCCAGGGAGCAGGCCTGGAACTCGCCGGCCAAGGGAACCGGGCCGGACGCGCAGTTCTGACGCGGCCCGGAAGGCACGGCTGGGCGGCCGGTCGTTGTCGCAGCGGCCGCGCTCGGGTACCGTGGCGACCCCCGGATCCGCCGATCCGACCGTCATCGAGGAGCGCCCATGGCCGGCCCGAGCACCGCACCCGAACCGAAGATGGACTCGCAGGATCTCTACCGCGAGGACATCTACACCGATCGCAGGGTCGGCACGATCCGCGTGATGACGCCTGTGAAGGCTGACGGCACCACGGACCCGACGCGGCCCACGTCGTACGTCGGCCAGGCGCAGATCATGACGCCCGCCGGCGCCCTGCCGCTCAGCTTCGAGATCGATGGGAAGAACCTCGCCGAGGCCTGCGAGAACTTCGCCGAGGGCGCGAAGATGGCCTTCGAGGAGACGATGAAGGAGCTGCAGGAAATGCGCCGGCAGCAGGCGTCGTCGATCGTCATCCCGGAAGCGGGCGCGGCGTCGGCACTCACGGGCGGCGGCCTGCCGCCGCGCGGCAAGATCCAGATTCCTTGACCGACTCGCTGATCCGGTTGCGCGACACGCTGCGCGAGTTCGCAGCGGCGCGCGACTGGGACCAGTTTCACTCGCCGCGAAATCTCGCCACCGCGCTTGCCGTCGAAGCGGCGGAACTGCTCGAGCCGTTCCAGTGGCTCACGGACGAACAGAGCCGGGATCTCCCGCCCGAGAAGCGTGCGGCCGTCGAGCAGGAACTCGCGGACGTGCTGCTGTACCTGGTGCGGTTGGCCGACAAGCTCGATGTGGATCTCGAGCAGGCCGCGCAGGCGAAGATCGTCAGGAACGGCGAGAAGTACCCCGTCGAGAAATCGCGGGGGTCGAGCCGGAAGTACGACGAGATCTAACCGCGCCGGGCTCGCGTTTCTGGCAGCATGGGACCGAATCGGAGGTCCAACATGGCAGGCCGTTTTTCCCGCAGCCTCGAACTCGCCAGGGCGTCCTGGTCGGTCGTGCGCGCCGACAAGGAACTCATGCTGCTCCCCGTGATGTCGGTGATCGCAATGATCGTCGTCGTCGGCAGTTTCGCCGTGCCGGTCGTGGCGCTCGGCGGGTTCCTGGAGGGGTCGGCGCGAGCGGAGCCCGGGCCTGCCGGATGGATCGTCGGGCTCGTGTTCTACCTCCTCACCTTTTTTGTCGGGATCTTCTTCAACACCGCGCTCGTGGGCGCCGCGATGGTCCGCATGGACGGAGGCGATCCGACGGTGGGCGACGGGCTGCGTATCGCCTGGCAAAGGGCCGGCCGGATCTTCGGCTATGCCTGCATCGCGGCGACGGTCGGCCTGCTGCTGCGCGCGCTCGAGGAGCGTGTCGGCTGGCTCGGGCGGCTGATCGTCAAGCTGATCGGCGTCGGCTGGGCGCTGGCGAGTTTCCTCGTGGTGCCGGTGCTGGTGACTCGCGACGTCGGGCCGGTCGAGGCCGTGAAGGAGAGCGCCGGGCTGCTGCGCGAGACCTGGGGCGAGAACATCATCGGCAACGTCGGGCTCGGTCTCGTGTTCGCAGTCGTGTACCTGGTCCTGATCGCCGCGTTCTTCGTCGTGCTCGTGCTTGCAGCCCAGGCCAACGTGCCGGCGCTGACCGCGATCGTGGTACTGGTGGGCGTCGTGGCCCTGCTGGTCGTAGCCGCCCTTCAGGCGACCATGCAGGGCGTTTACGCGGCTGCGCTGTACCGGTACGCCACGCACCAGGGGTCGCCGGTGCCCGGTTTTTCGCCGGACGTCATGCAGGGGGCGTTCCGCGGGAAATAGGTGCCAGGCACCGAATTTCGAATCGAAATTCGGTGCCTGGCACCTATTTCCCACGGTGAGGCGTGCAGTGGCGGCGATGAGCCGTTCCCGCCCCGGCCGCCCGGCCGGTAAGCTCCGCCGGTGACTCTCGACGACCTGCGCAGCAACCGCAACCTGCTCTTCTGGGCGCTCCACACGCTCGGCTGGAGCGCGTACCTCATCGCCCAGTATTTGGGCGCGCTGCTCTACGAGAAACCCACCTCCTACATCAAGGTCATCCTCGCAGCCGCGGCCAGCGGGTTCCTGCTCTCGGCGCCGCTGCGCTACGTGTACCGGCCACTCTGGGGCCGCCGCCCGCCGGTGATCTTCGCCGGCGTGCTGCTGGCCGCCTGGCTCACCGCGCTCGTCTGGCGAGTCATCATCAACCTCTCGTACGGCCACTTCGTCGGCGACTGGATGGAGACCGAGCCGTGGTACGGCTACTTCAGTGGCGCGCTCGGCTCCACCTACCTGTTGCTCTGCTGGTCGGGCCTGTACTTCGGCATCAAGTATTACGAAACGCTGCAGAACCAGCGCGAGGCCGCACTCCAGGCGTCGGCACTGGCGCAGGAAGCGCAGGTGAAGATGCTGCGCTACCAGCTGAACCCGCACTTCCTGTTCAACACCCTGAACGCCATCTCGACCCTGATCCTCGACGGCCAGGGCAAGGTCGCGAACCAGGCGGTGGGCCGGCTGTCCGAGTTCCTGCGCCACACCCTCGACCAGGACCCGATGAAGAAGGTGACGCTGCGTGACGAACTCCACGCGCTAGACCTCTACCTCGGCATCGAGAAGCTGCGCTTCGGCGATCGTCTGCGGCTCGAATTCGACGTGGACGACGCAGCGCAGGCAGCCCTCGTTCCCTCACTGATCCTGCAGCCGCTGATCGAGAACGCGCTCAAGCACGCGATCGGGCCGCGCGAGGAAGGCGGGCGACTCCGCATCGAGGCGCACACCGACCAGCGCGTGCTGCGCCTCGTTGTGCAGGACGACGGCCCCGGTCTGCCGGTCGGGGTCAATCTCGGCGAAGGTCGCGGCGTGGGATTCCGTAATACCCGCGAGCGGCTCGCGGTGCTCTACGGCGAGCACCAGAAGCTCGCGGTGCGCTTCGCACGGCCCGGCCTCCGGCTCGAGATCGAGTTACCATTCGAGCGGGCCGTGCAGCCATGAGCATCCGCACCATCATCGTGGACGACGAGCCGCTCGCAAGGCGCGGCCTCGAGCTGCGCTTGCGCGACGCGGCCGATATCGAGATCGTCGCGCAGTGCGGCAACGGTCGCGAGGCGCTGGCTGCGATTACGGAGCACGCGCCGGACCTGATGTTCCTCGACATCCAGATGCCGGGACTGTCCGGGCTCGACGTGCTCAAGCAGATCCCGCAGGAAAGCATGCCGATGGTCGTGTTCGTCACGGCCTTCGACCGCTTCGCGATCCAGGCCTTCGACACCCACGCGCTCGACTACCTGCTGAAGCCGGTCGACGACGAGCGGCTGGAGCGCGCGCTAGATCGGGTGCGCGGGCAGTGGCAGCAGCGTCAGGCAGTGGCGCAGCGTGAGCAGCTCATGGCGCTGCTCGCCGACCTGACCGGCAAGGGCGAGATTGCGGCCGAGGCGATCGCCGCTGCGACCTCGGTCCGTCCCGGGCGCCGTTACGCGACGATGTTGCCGATCCGCGTCGGGCGCGAGACGGTGCGGCTTGACGTAGCGACCATCGACTGGATCGACGCCGCGGGCGACTACATGTGCCTCCACGCCGCCGGGCAGACGCACGTGCTGCGCGCGACGATGAAGGAGCTCGAGGAGATGCTGGACCCGGCCGTGTTTCAGCGCGTGCACCGCTCGACGATCGTGAACCTCGCGCGGGTCCATGCGCTGCGTCCGCACCTGAACGGCGAGTGCTTCCTGAAGCTGCAGTCGGGGCAGGAAATCAAGCTGAGCCGCAGCTACCGCGACAAGGTGGAGATGCTGCTCGACAGCGCCAGCGTCGCGCCGACGGCCGGGTGACCGGGCGAGGCGCCGCGGATCGAGGAGACATCCTGCGGAGGGTGGAGACATGCCGAGGCTTCAGGACAAGGTTTGCGTCATCACTGGAGCCACGAGCGGCATCGGCCGACGCACGGCCGAATTGTTCGCGGCGGAAGGCGCCCGCGTCGTCATCGCCGGTCGTCGCGAGGCGGAGGGCCAGGCCATCGCCCATTCGCTCGGCAGCCGCTGTGACTTCGTCCGGTCCGACGTGACGGACGAGGCCGACGTGCGTGGACTGATCGATTTCACCATCGCGAAGCACGGCCGCGTCGACTGCCTCTTCAACAACGCAGGCGGACCGGCCCCGGTCGGCGGCATCGAGACCATCCCCGTCGAGGGCTTCGACGCCGCGATCGCCGTGCTGCTGCGCTCGGTGATGCTCGGCATGAAGCATGTCGCCCCGGTGATGATGCGCCATGGCTCGGGCAGCATCATCAACAACGGTTCCGTCGCAGCCCACCGCGCCGGGATGTCCTCCTCGATCATCTACTCGGCCGCCAAGGCGGCCGTCGTGCACCTGACGCGCTGCGTCGCAATGCAACTGGGCGAGCAGGGCGTGCGCGTGAATTCCATTTCGCCCGGCGGGATCGCGACCGGGATCTTCGGCAAGGCGGCGGGCCTGCCGCCCGAGAAGGCCGAGCAGACCGCGGAGGCCGTGAAGGGCGCGCTGGCGAAGATGCAGCCGATCCCACGCGCGGGACTCACGGACGACGTCGCTCACGCGGCCGTCTTCCTTGCGAGCGACGAATCGAGCTTCGTCAACGGCCACGACCTCGTCGTGGACGGCGGACTGATCGGCGGCCAGCGTTGGAGCCAGGCGCAGGAATCGCTCAAGGCGATGCGCGCCGCCTTTCAGGCGCTCTAGAAACGGACAGCGACGCCGGGCTCACTAGCCCAGCGCCATCGCGACCTCGAGCGCGGCCCGCTCGCCGGACTCCATCGCGCCCTCCATGCCTCGCGCGCTGATCGCGGTCTGCTCGCCGCAGAAATGCACGAGGCGATGCGGCTGGAACATCGCCGGCATGAACTGCGACACCGTGCCCGGCGCGAAGTAGCCCCAGTCACCGGCGCTGAACGGGTCGAGCGTCCACGAGTGATATGCGACGACGCCGAGCGTCCCCTTGGCGGCGGGCCGCATCCGTTCGAGTTCCGCGACGACGTAGCGGCCCGCGGCTTCGCGGCCCAATCGATCGAGGTACGCGGCCTTCAGTCCGTAGGCCGAGACGAGCAGGCTCGAGACTTCGTCGTCGGTCGCGCCGCCATAGATGGCGAAGACGCGGCCGATCTCGCTGTCGGTCCACATCGTGGGCGCGAGGCCGTCCTGCTCCCAGAACGGCCGCTTCGCGCGCACCGCGACCTGGGTGATCATCTGGTGCGGCAGCGTCCTGACCGCGCGGGCCTGTGCCCCGGCGAGCAGCGGGTCGAACCGGACGTGCCGCAGCGTCGAGAACGGCATCGCGCAGATCGCGGCCTTGCCCTTGTAACGTTGGCCCGCTGCCGTCAGCACCTCGACACCGGCGTCGTCGGTGCGGATGCCCGTCACGACCTGCTGCAGGCGCACGCCGCCCTTGAGGCGCCGCGCCATGCCCTCGGGGATGCGCTGGTTCCCGCCCTTCGCCTTGTACAGCGCGGGCTTGAGGTTGCGCTGCGCGCGCGAAAACGCCTCGACGAAGGCCATCATGAGCGCGGAGATGTCGTGCGCGGAGGTCCCGTAGCTCACGTTGGTGTCATAGGCGAGATCGATCACCGAATCGGTCGCGCCTTGCGCCTTCAGGAACTCGTACATCGAGATATCGAAGCGCGCGGATTCGGGCTTGATCCAGTCCTCGATCGCCTTGAGCGGGTTGGCCTTGCCCATTGCAATCGGCGTGTACATCCACGGCATCGTCTCGCGCAGCGTGGCGGGGAACGGGTTGCGCGGCGAGCCGGGCCATTCGCCCTTGGTGACGGGCCGCCCATCCAGCACCAACGTCACCTCCGGATGTTTCAGCTGGCGCGGCAACACGTCCTCGAGCGGCACGCCGCTCCGGGCGGCCGCGTCGATGAGGCGGCCGTAGCCGCTGCCGATGCTCTGGCCGCCGGCTTCCGGCAGACCGGGCACGTTCGAGAACGTCAGGATCTTGCCGCCCACGCGGTCGCGGGCTTCGAGCACCAGCACGCTGAGCCCGGCCTCCTCGAGCAACCGCGCGGCGTTGAGGCCCGACAGGCCGGCGCCGACCACGATGACGTCCGTCGAGTCTTCCGCCGACCACGCGCGCCGCACGGGTGCCGCCGCCATGCCCGCGGCGACGGCCGAACCGAGCAGGAATTCGCGGCGATTGATCGTCATGACGCGCGTGCCTCGCGGAGTGGGACGGCCCGGCGCCACTGTCGCTGCGGCCAGTACCGATGTCCATCCGGACGGTTACCGATGGGCTTCGGCTGCAATGAGCGTGAGTTCACGCAACGGCGTCGGGCGGCCGGGGTATGCTGCGCTTCGAGGCTGCCCCCATGCGACCTGAAGAACCTGTCTCCCGGATCATGACCGAGACCGTGGTCGTGATCGAAGCCGACCGCCCGGTCAGCGAAGTGCTGGACTGCTTTTTCCAGTACCCCATCCACCACCTGCCGGTGGTGCGCAATGGCAAGCTCGCCGGGATGCTGAGCTCGGCCGACGTCATGAAGCTCGAGTTCTTCGTGCCGAAGTCGGCGGTCGACCGCGCGAGCTTCCTGGACGAGCGGCTTTCGATCGGGCAGCTGATGCACACGCCGGTCGTGAGCCTGCAGCCGCACGTCGGCATCGGCGAAGCGGCCGAGCGCATGATCGAAGCCGGGGTGCATGCGGTGCCGGTCGTGGACGAGGACGAGCGCGTCATCGGCATCGTCACGACGAGCGACGTCATCCACGGGTTCCTGCATGGTCCGCCGCGCAAGGGCACGGTGCCGCCCGCGAAGTCTCCCGAGCTCGCTCCGACGGAGCAGGAGGCGGAGGAGCCCGTTTATCGTCGCAAGCCGACGTCCGACGAATACGCCACTGCGATGCGGACGGCCGACGTGCTGCATGTCGAAGCGCGCGACCCGCGGCACCTCGGCAAGGCACTGCTGTACCTCGACCAGCGCCGCCAGTACCTCGAGCGGGTGCTGGAGCTCGCCGACCGATTCCTGATTTCCGGGCAGGACGTGCAGGTGCACGCCCAGTTGCTCAAGGCGATCCACGCGGCGAAGCGGGCGGAGGAGCACGCGACCGGTCGGTCGCGCGTGCCGTTTCCCCTCGAATAGTCGGGCTGGCTAAAGGGTCGCGGCCAGGCGCGAGCCCTGGTCGATCGCACGTTTGGCGTCGAGTTCCGCTGCCACGTCCGCACCGCCGATGAGATGCACCTTCTGCCCGGCCGAGCGCAGCGGCTCGGCCAATTCGCGCAGTGGCTCCTGGCCGGCGCAGAGCACGATCGTGTCCACCTCGAGCAGCATCGGCTTTTCGTGCGACTCCCCGAAGCTCACGTGCAGGCCGCGTTCGTCGATGCGGTCATAGTTGACGCCGCCGATCATCTCGACACGCTTCATTCGGAGCGCGGCGCGATGGATCCAGCCCGTCGTCTTGCCGAGTCCCTTGCCCAGCGGCGAGGCCTTGCGCTGCAGCAGATAGACCTGCCGCGCGGGCGCCGCGATCTGCTGCAGCCGGAGGCCGCCGCGCGACGCGGCTGGATCCCCGACACCCCATTCGGCCATCCACGCGTCGAGGTCGGTGGCCGTCGAGTGCCCGCCCGCGACGAGGAATTCCGCGACGTCGAAGCCGATGCCGCCGGCGCCGACGACGGCGACGCGCGGCCCGACCGGTCGCCCGTGCTGCAGCACGTCGATGTAGGAGAGCACGCGGCCGGACTCGCGCTGCTCGTCCGCGCCCTCGATATGCGGGTCGCGCGGCGACACGCCCGTCGCCAGCACGATCTCGTCGTATTTTCCGGCCACGAGCTGCTCCGCCGTGACGCGGGTCCCGAGCCTGGACTGCACGCCGCACCGGTCGATCCGCCGCGCGAAATAACGGATGGTCTCGTGGAACTCCTCCTTGCCCGGGATGCGTTTCGCCAGGTTGAACTGGCCGCCGATCTCGGCCGCAGCCTCGAACAGGTCGACGTGATGCCCGCGTTCTGCCAGCACCGTTGCGCAGGCGAGTCCTGCGGGACCGGCCCCGACCACGGCGATGCGTTTCGGCTCCGTCGCGGGCAAGTAGACGATCTCGGTCTCGTGGCCGGCCCGCGGGTTGACGAGGCAGGAGGCGATCTTGCGCTGGAAGACGTGGTCGAGGCACGCCTGGTTGCAGGCGATGCACGTGTTGATTTCGTCGGCCCGGCCCGCCGCGGCCTTGTTCACGAACTCCGGGTCGGCGAGCAGCGGGCGCGCCATCGAGACCATGTCGGCGCAGCCGTCGGCGAGCACCTGCTCGGCGACCTCCGGCGTGTTGATGCGGTTCGTCGTGCAGAGCGGGATGCCGACCTCGCCCTTGAGACGCTGCGTGACCCAGGCGAACGCCGCGCGCGGCACCGACGTGGCGATCGTCGGCACGCGGGCCTCGTGCCAGCCGATGCCGGTGTTGATGATCGTGGCCCCGGCGCGCTCGATGGCCTTCGCCAGCTGCACGACCTCGTCCCAGGTGCTTCCGTCGGGCACGAGGTCGAGCATGGAGAGCCGATAGACGATGATGAAGTCGCGTCCGACGGCCTCGCGCGTGCGCGCGATGATCTCGACGGGCAGCCGCATCCGGTTTGCGTAGCTGCCGCCCCACTCGTCGGTGCGGCGGTTGGTGTGCGACACGAGGAACTGGTTGATGAAGTAGCCTTCGGAGCCCATCACCTCGACGCCGTCGTAGCCAGCCTCCCGCGCCAGCACGGCGCAGCGCACGAACGCCCGGATCTGCCGCTCGACGCCCCGCGAAGAAAGCGCCCGCGGCGTGAACGGATTGATCGGGGCCTTGAGCCGGGAAGGAGCCACCGACAGCGGGTGATAGCCGTAGCGCCCGGTGTGCAGGATCTGCAGTGCGATCTTGCCGCCTTCGGCGTGCACGGCTTCAGTGATCGGAAGGTGACGCACGGCTGCCGCGTGCGTCGTCAGGCGGCCCGCGAACGGCGACGTCCAGCCTGCGATGTTGGGCGCAAAACCGCCCGTGACAATCAGGCCCACGCCGCCGCGCGCCCGTTCGGCGAAGTAGGCCGTGAGCCGGTGGAAGTATTTCGCGTGATCCTCGAGGCCCGTGTGCATCGAGCCCATGAGCACGCGGTTGCGAAGCCTGGTGAAGCCGAGGTCGAGCGGTTCCAGCAGGCGCGGGTAGCGGGTCAGATCAGCACCTTGCCGAGCCAGTACGCTGCGGCCGCCATCAGGGCCGCGGACGGCATGGTCAGGATCCAGGCGACCACGATGTTGCCCGCGAGGCCCCATCGCACCGCCCTGGCGCGCTGCGCCGAGCCCACGCCGACGATCGCACCCGTGATCGTGTGCGTGGTTGAGACCGGGATGCCGAAACTCGACGCGATGAACAGCGTGATGGCGCCGCCAGTCTCAGCCGCGAAGCCGCCCACCGGGCGCAGCTTCGTGATCTTCTGGCCCATGGTCTTCACGATGCGCCAGCCGCCGAACATCGTGCCCATGGCCATCGCGACATAGCAGCACGCGATCACCCAGCTCGGCAGGTGGTCCCGCGTGGTGACGTTGGCCGCAATGAGGAGCAGCCAGATGATGCCCATGGTCTTCTGGGCGTCGTTGCTGCCGTGGCCGATGCTGTACAGCGCCGACGAGACGAGCTGCAGGCGCCGGAACCAGCGATCGACCTTGCGCGGAGCCGCCCTCAGGCAGGCCCACGACACCGCGATCATGATCAGCGCACCGAGCAGCATTCCCAGCAGCGGCGAGACGATGATGAAGATCGCGGTCTTGACGATGCCCGGCGCGAGCAGCGGGCCGGTGCCCGCCTTGGCGATCGTCGCACCGATCATGCCGCCAATGAGCGCGTGGGAAGAGCTCGACGGGATGCCGTAGTACCAGGTGATCACGTTCCACGCGATCGCGCCGATCAGCGCGCCGAAGATCACGTAATGGTCCACGGCCACGGGGTCCACGATGCCCTTGCCGACCGTGGCGGCCACCTTAAGGTGGAAGATGAAGATCGCGACGAAATTGAAGAACGCCGCCCAGGCGACCGCCTGGTAGGGGCGCAGCACGCCCGTGGACACGACGGTGGCGATCGAGTTCGCCGCGTCGTGGAAGCCGTTCATGAAGTCGAACACGAGTGCCAGGGCCACCAGCACCCCGAGCGTCATGAGCGGGATCTGGGCATCCATGCTCAGACGTTCTCCACCACGACCGCCTCGATGATGTTCGCCACGTCCTGGCACTTGTCGATGGCGTTCTCGAGGTATTCGTAGACGTTCTTGTGCTTGATGAGCTGGCGCACGTCCTGCTCCTCGCGGAAGAGCCGCGAGATGCCGGCGCGCGTGACGGCGTCGGCCTCGCTCTCGAGTCCGTCGATCTCCTGTGCGAGGGCGAGAGCGCGCGGCGCATTGTCCATCGAGTGCAACAGGCCGACAGCGGCCTGCACCTTCTCGCAGCAGGACTCGAGGATCTTCGCCATCTGGGGCGACTCGGGCGGCAGCGTCTGGATGTCGAACAGGTGCATGGACTCCGCCGCGTCCTGGATCAGGTCGAGGATGTCGTCCATGCCCGAGATCAGGCGGTGGATGTCGTTGCGGTCGAAGGGCGTGATGAACGTGGAGTGCAGCAGCTGGACCGTCTCGTAGGTCACGCGGTCGGCGCTGCGCTCGACGTCGTTGATCTTCTCGATCAGGGCGGCGCGGCGGAAGGGGTCGGCGTAGTTGCGGACCAGCTCGGAAGTCGCGCGGCCGCCTTCCACGATCATTTCCGCGTGCCGGTTGAACAGCGTGAAGAACCGCGTCTCGCGCGGCATGAGGGCAGAGAGGAAACGCATGCTGGGTTCCCTGGTTTCGAGTCGTTGTGGTGCGGAGTATCCGCGATCGGGCCGGAACGTGGTAGCGTGGACATCCCCGGCCGGCCGGTTCCAGGGCGGCGGGTACCCCGATGACCGACCAGGCGCACGATTCCATACGGATCCGTGGCGCGCGGCAGAACAACCTGCGCGCCCTGGACCTCGACATTCCCCTGCGGCAACTCGTCGTCGTGACGGGGGTTTCCGGCTCGGGAAAGTCCTCGCTCGTCTTCGACACCGTCTATGCGGAGGGGCAGCGACGCTACGTGGAGACGTTCTCCCCCTACGCCCGCCAGTTCCTCGACCGCATGGACAAGCCCCAGGTGGACCGCATCGAGGGCATCCCGCCCGCGATCGCGATCGACCAGACCAACCCGGTGCGCACGTCCCGCTCGACCGTCGGGACGATGACGGAGCTGAACGACCACCTGAAGCTCCTCTACGCGCGGGCGGCACGGCTCTATTGCCGCGGCTGCGGGCGGCCGGTCCGCCGCGATTCGCCCGAGAGCATCCTGCGCGACCTCGAGGCGCAGGCTGGCGCCCTGGGCGATGCGCGGCTACTCGTCACTTTCCCGGTGAACGTGCCGGCGAATTTCGAGGAGCAGGAGGTCCTGCGGCTGCTCGAGCAGCAGGGTTACACGCGGATGCACTCGCGGGAGGGCCGCGTGCTGGAAGTCGTCCAGGACCGGTTTCGGCTCGGCAGCGCGGGCTCGAGCCGCGTCCTCGAGGCGCTCGAGGCCGCGATGCGGGTCGGGCGCGGGCGGGTCACCGTACGGGCGGAATCAGGGGACAGTCCCCAATTCGCTGCCTCGAATTGGGGACTGTCCCCGGTCCGCCGGTACTCGTCCGACCTGCACTGCGCGGATTGCGACATCCACTACCGCGAGCCGACGCCGAGCTTCTTCTCGTTCAACTCGCCGCTCGGGGCCTGCGAGACCTGCCGCGGCTTCGGGCGCGTGATCGGCGTGGACTACGACCTGGTCGTGCCGGACGCCACGAAGACGCTGCGCGGTGGGGCGGTGAAGCCCTGGCAGTCCGAGTCCTACCGCGAGTGCCAGGACGACCTCGTGCGCTTCGCCAGGAAGCGGGGCGTACCGCTCGACACCCCGTGGGGCGAGCTGTCGGAGGAGCAGCGCCGCTGGGTCATCGACGGCGAGGGCCCGTGGGAGCGGAAAGTCTGGTACGGCGCGAAGCGTTTCTTCGCGTGGCTCGAGACCAAGAGCTACAAGATGCACATCCGGGTGCTGCTGTCGAAGTACCGCAGCTACACGCCCTGCGGCGACTGCGGCGGTGCGCGGCTCAAGCCCGAGGCTTTGCTGTGGCGCCTCGGCGGAAGCGAGGCCGCGGGGTCCGGGCTCAACATCCACGACATGATGCTGCTGCCCATCGAGCGGGCGCGGGACTTCTTCCAGGAGCTGTCGCTGCCTGCGCCGCTCGACGAGGCCGCGGACCTGCTGCTCGGTGAGATCCGCTCGCGACTCGATTTCCTCGTGCGCGTGGGCCTCGGCTACCTGACCCTCGACCGGCAGTCGCGCACGCTGTCCGGCGGCGAGGTCCAGCGCATCAACCTGACGACGGCACTCGGCACGTCGCTCGTAAACACGCTGTTCGTGCTCGACGAGCCCTCGATCGGCCTGCACCCGCGCGACATGCGGCGCGTGATCGACGTGATGCTGCGGTTGCGGGACAACGGCAACTCGCTGCTCGTGGTCGAGCACGATCCGCAGATCATGCTGTCGGCCGACCGCATCATCGATCTCGGCCCGGGCCCCGGCGAGCACGGCGGCCGCGTCGTGTTCGACGGGGCGCCATCCGAGCTGGCGCTGGGCGCGGATACGCTCACGGCACAGTATCTGTCCGGACAGCGTGATGCGGCTGTCGCCGCGGGCGCTCGAGGCCGGTCGGTGCCGGGCGAGCCGCGACTGCTCGTCGAGGGTGCGACGGAGCACAACCTCAAAAACCTGGATGTGGAGATACCGCTGCAACGCCTGGTGTGCATCACGGGCGTCTCCGGCTCGGGCAAGTCCACGCTCGTCCAGGACGTGCTGTTCCCGGCGCTGCTGCGAGCCAAGGGCAAGCCCACCGAGGCACCCGGCACACACCGTACCTTGCGTGGCGCCGAGCACGTCGCCGAGGTCGTGATGGTGGACCAGACGGCGATTGGTCGCACCACGCGCTCGAACCCGGCGAGCTACGTCGGCGCGTTCGACGCGATCCGCAAACGTTTCGCCGCTGAAGCCGTCTCGATCGAGCGGGGCTACACCGTCGGAACGTTCAGCTTCAACTCGGGCACCGGGCGCTGTCCGACCTGCAGCGGCAACGGCTTCGAGCACGTCGAAATGCAGTTCCTCTCGGACGTCTATCTGCGTTGTCCGGACTGCGACGGCCGGCGCTATCGGCCCGAGACTCTCGACGTGAAGATGGCGCGCGGGTCCGGGCCCGCGAAGAGCATCGCGGACGTGCTCGACATGACGGTCTCGGAGGCGGCGGACTTCTTTGCGGACGACCCGGACGTGCTCGCGTGCCTCGAGCCACTCGTCGCCGTCGGTCTCGACTATCTTCGGCTGGGCCAGCCGGTGCCGACGCTGTCGGGCGGCGAGGCCCAGCGACTGAAGCTCGCCGGCCACCTCGCCGACAAGGAAAAAATAGGTGCCAGGCACCGAATTCTTTTCCTGTTCGACGAGCCGACGACTGGCCTGCACTTCGAGGACGTGTCGAAGCTGCTCGGCGCATTCCGCCGCCTGCTCGACGCCGGCCACTCCCTGGTCGTGATCGAACACAACATCGACGTGATCCGCGCTGCGGACTGGGTCATCGACCTCGGCCCCGAGGGCGGCGAGCGCGGCGGCACGCTGGTCGCCGAGGGCACGCCGGCAGAGATCATGCAGCGCGAGGACTCGCATACCGGACGCGCGCTGGTCGAGTACGAGGCCGAGCGGCAGCGCGCGCGGCAAGCGGGACGCGCTGACGTGCCGAAGCAACAGCCCACGGCGCCTCGAGTCGAGGATGCCGCGCGCGACTCGATCGTCGTCCACAAGGCCCGCGAGCACAACCTGCGCGACGTGGACGTCTCGATCCCGCGCGACGGCATGACGGTCGTCACGGGCGTCTCTGGCTCCGGCAAGTCCACGCTTGCCTTCGACATCGTCTTCGCCGAGGGGCAGCGCCGTTACCTCGAATCACTCAACGCCTATGCGCGCCAGTTCGTGCAGCCGGCGGGGCGTCCCGACGTGGATGCGATCTACGGCATCCCTCCGACCGTGGCCATCGAGCAGCGCACCAGCCGCGGCGGCCGCAAGAGCACCGTCGGTACGCTGACCGAGGTGCATCACTTCCTGCGCCTGCTATACGTGAAGCTCGGCACGCAGCATTGCCCGGACTGCGAGGTGCCGATCGAGCCGCAGAGCGCGGATGCCATCGTCGCCCGGCTGCTGAGGGATGCGCGCAACCGGCGCATCGGTCTCCTGGCGCCGCTGGTCGTGGCGCGCAAAGGGTACTACACGGACCTCGCGAAGTGGGCCGCGGGCAAGGGCTACGGACGACTACGCGTGGACGGTGAATACGTTTCCACTCAACCCTGGCCGAGGCTCGACCGGTTCCGCGAGCACACGATCGAGCTGCCGGTGGGCGAGGTGGCCGTCGGCCCGAAATCCGAGCGCGAGCTCCGGGAAACCGTGCAGCGCGCACTCGACCTCGGCAAGGGCGTCGTGCACGTGCTCGACAGGGGCCGCGTGCGGGTCTTCTCGACGCGCCGCGCCTGCCCGTCCTGCGGCCGCAGTTTCGCGGAGCCTGACCCGCGTCTCTTCTCCTACAACTCGAAGCACGGTTGGTGCACCGACTGCTACGGCACGGGCCTCGCGATCAAGGGATTCGACGAGGAGCAGAGCGGCGAGGAAATCTGGTGGAACGAGTGGTTCGAGGGCGAGGCCGCGGCGTGCCAGAGCTGCGACGGCCAGCGACTGAACCCGGAGGCCCTCGCGGTGCGGTTCCGTGATCGCTCCATTGCCCAGCTTTCGACGCTGCCGGTGAACGACTCGCTCGCCTTCTTCGGCAAGCTGAAACTCGCGGGCCGCGAGCGTGAGATCGCCCGCGACCTGCTGGCCGAGATCCGCTCGCGCCTCGCGTTCCTGCAGGACGTGGGCCTCGGATACATCTCGCTCGACCGCGCGGCGCCGACGCTGTCGGGAGGCGAGGCGCAGCGCATCCGCCTCGCCGCGCAACTCGGCTCGAACCTGCAGGGCGTCTGCTATGTGCTCGACGAGCCGACGATCGGCCTGCACCCACGCGACAACGAGATCCTGCTCGACTCGCTCGAGCGGCTCGGTTCGAAAGGCAACACGCTGCTCGTCGTCGAGCACGACGAGGAGACGATCCGCCGCGCCGATCACGTGATCGATCTCGGACCCGGTGCCGGCGCGCGCGGCGGCCGCGTCGTGGGCCAGGGCCGGATCGACGATCTCGTGGCCGCGCCGGAGTCGCTCACGGGCCGCTTCCTCGCAAACCCACTGCGCCATCCACTCGGCGACCGACGGCGGGTCCGCCGCGGCGATCCGGCACTCGCGATCGAGCAGGCGGCGTTGCACAACCTTCGCAAGGTCAATGCGACCGTGCCGCTCGGACGCCTCACCGTCGTGACCGGCGTCTCGGGCTCAGGCAAGTCCACGCTGGCCCGCGACATTCTCTTCGCCAACCTGAGGCTGCGCGCTGGCGAGAAGCGCCGACGGGGTCGGGCTCCGGACTGGATCGGCTGCAAGGCCATCTCAGGCTTCGATCAGGTGGAACGCGTGCTCGAAGTGGACCAGACGCCGATCGGCCGCACGCCGCGCTCGTGCCCGGCGACCTACGTCGGCTTCTGGGACGACATCCGCCGGCTGTTCGCCGGCACGACGGAGTCCCGGGTGCGCGGCTACAGCCCTTCGCGCTTCTCGTTCAACACGGCCGGCGGGCGTTGCGATGCCTGCGAAGGGCAGGGCGTGCAGACGATCGAGATGAGCTTCCTGCCGAACGTGAAGGTGCTGTGCGACGCGTGCGGCGGGCGGCGGTTCAACGCGGAGACACTCGGCGTCGAGTACCGCGGCAGAAGCATCGGCGACGTGCTGGCGATGAGCGTGGACGAAGCCGTCGAGTTCTTTACCGCTCACCTGCGCATCCATGGCGCGTTGCGTTTGCTGCAGGACGTCGGCCTCGGCTACCTCACGCTCGGGCAGCAGAGCCCGACACTCTCGGGCGGCGAGGCGCAGCGCATCAAGCTCGTGACCGAGCTTGCGCGGCTGCGGTCGGGGCAGCGAACCGTGTACGTGCTCGACGAGCCGACCGTGGGGCTGCACATGGCCGACGTCGAGAAGCTCGTGCACGTGCTGCACCGGCTCGTGGACGCCGGCAACACGGTCGTCGTCATCGAGCACAACCTCGACGTGATCGCAGAGGCGGACTGGATCGTCGACTTGGGCCCGGAAGGTGGCTCGGGCGGCGGGCGCGTCGTGGTGCAGGGTTCGCCGGAGCAGGTTGCGAAAGCGACGGCGAAATCCCACACGGCAAAGGTGCTGAAGCCGTTCCTGGCCGAGCGCGGGAATATCGGCGGCGGCTGATGCCTGTTGCCCGACGCGGCCTGGCGCATCGATCGCCAGATCGTCACTGACGTGGACCGCCAGCGGGTTACTTACGTTTCCGCGGAAACGTCGGACGGGTCGGGCCTATCGCATCACCCGCCTGACCTCATCCGCAATCGCACTCACGCCCGCGGCAACGCTCTCGCGCGCCTGCGAGTAATTGAGTCGGATGCACTCGTGTCGATGCCGCCAGCCGTCCGCCAGCCCCGGGAAGAAATGGTGCCCCGAAAGAACGAATACGCCGCGTGCCTTCAGTCGCCGGTACAGCTCCGCGCTGGTGATCGGCAGTCCCGGAAACCACAGCCAAAGGAAGAACGCACCCTCGGGCCGATGTATCCGCAATGGCAGGTCGCGGAAGGCCTCCTGCAGCCACGCCACGGCCTCGCGTGAGCGCTCGGCGTAGTACGGTCGAATCGACTCGTTACAGATCCGCTCGAGCTCGCCGCTCCGGAGCAGCGGATCTGCGATCACCGCGCCCGTCGAGACCGGCGCCAGCGAAGCCGTCGCATTGAACGCGGTCAGCGCCTCGACGACGTCCTCGTTCGCGACGACGATGCCCGTGCGGGTGGCGGGCAGGCCGAGCTTGGACAGGCTTAGGCACAGCACGACATTCTCGTTCCAGATGAGCCCAGGCTCCTCGAACTGGATGCCGGGGAACGGATATCCGTAGGCCGCGTCGATGATGAGTGGCACCTCGCGTGCCTTCGCCAGCGCGTCGAGCCGCTCGAGTTCGCCGAGCGTGAGGACGTTGCCGGACGGATTCGTCGGGCGCGAAACGCAGATCGCACCGACGTCCGGGATTCGGTCCAGACCCCCGAACCGCACGTGGTACTTGAAGAAGCCGTCCGGCAGTTCCTCGATGTCGGCGGGCTGCGCAACGAGCATGTCATCCGACAGGCCGACGTCCGCGTAGCCGATGTACTCGGGCGCCAGCGGGAAGAGGATTCGCCTGCAGGTCCCGTCCACGCACTCGCCCGCGAACAGGTTGAACAGTACCGCGAACGCGGTCTGGCTGCCGCTCGTCAGCGCGACGTTGCGCTCCGACAGTGGCCAGCCGTACTTGCGCGTCAGCATCTCCGCCACGGCCACGCGGAACGAGCGATCGCCGCCCGGCGCCGAGTACGTCGCCGCGAACCGCCCGAGCTGCGCATCGTCTTCGGCGATTTCACGCAGGCGGCGCCTGTAGACATCCTCGACGGCGGGGATCCGTGCCGGGTTGCCGCCGCCGAGCATGTGCACGGTGCGGCCCTCGACCGGAACGGACGCCTCGCCGAGGTCCGTCATCAGCTCGAGCGCGCCCGTCGGCCGCAGGATTCGCTGTGCGAACTTCGTCGTCGTGGTCTTCATCGAGCTGGTCCCATCGCGTCGCCCGCGTGCAGGTCGGCTAGACTCGGCGATACGATGCGCGAAGTCCAGGCGATCATCTTCGACCTCGACAACACCCTGTGGGACGTGGGGCCGGTGATCCTGCGGGCCGAGCACGCGATGGAGCGATTCCTCGCGGAGCATTACCCGCGGGTCATGGAGCTTCACACGCTCGACTCGATGCGCGATGTCCGCGCCCGCATGGCGCGCGAGCACCCGGCGATGCGCCACGACTTCACGTGGCTTCGCACCCAGGCATTACTCGCCCACGCCCGCGAGGTTGGCTATCCGGACGCGATGGCTCACGAGGCCTTCGAGGTCTTCTACCGCGCTCGCAACGAAGTCGTGCTCTACGAGGACGTGCTGCCGGCCCTCGAGCGGCTCTCGGCGCGTTACCGTCTGTTCGCGATCAGCAACGGCAATGCGGATCTCGCCGCGATCGGGCTCGCGCGCTACTTCGAGCGAAGTCTCGCCGCCCGCGAAGCCGGAATGCTGAAGCCCGACCCGCGGATCTTTGCCATGTTGCTCGAGGCCGCGCAGGTGCCCGCCGAGCGCACGATTCACATCGGCGACGACCCCGAAGCCGACGTCGAGGGTGCGCGGCGTGCCGGCGTGCGGCCTGTTTGGCTGAACCGGGAAGGCGCGGCGTGGCCCGGGACCTTCGCCGAGCCGGAGCAGGTCGTTGCCTCGCTGCTCGACCTCGTGCGGTTGCTCGACGTCTCAGCCTGATGGCGGAAGCCCCACCCGTCGCAGGATGAAGTCGAGCACGGCCTCGGTGTCGTCCAATGGCAGACGCGGAACGCGGCAGGCCACGTCGCTCGAGTCGTCCACGGCGATCGCCTCGATGGTCGCATCCTCGGCCGACAACGGCGGCTGGCCGCAAGTACTGCGATAGACCTCGAGCTTGCGGTGGTCGTCCTTCTTGAATCCCTCGACGATCACGAGGTCGCAGGGCGAGAGGCGCGCGAGTAATTCCTGCAGCGAGGGTTCCGCCGCGCCGCGGTTTTCGTGCAGCAGCGCCCAGCGCAGCGAGGAACTGACGATCACCTCCTGCGCGCCCGCCTCGCGGTGGACGTAGCTGTCCTTGCCGGGCTGGTCCACGTCGAACCCGTGGTGGGCGTGCTTCACCGTCGAAACCGTGAGGCCGCGCTGCGTCGCCGCCCGGACGAGGCGTGCCACGAGGTGCGTCTTGCCGCTGTTCTTGCGTCCGACGATGCCGTAGACCTGCATGGAATGTCCCTTGCGGATCCGTGCCGCTGCGCCACGCGGCGCAGTGGGGATGAAGGCTACTCGCCTTCCTTCTTCTTCTTCTCGGACATCTTCTTGCGGAGCTCGATCCACTTGGAGAGCTCGCGCAGGTCCTTCTTCTTCTTCCAGGTCTGCTTGCCGAGCGCGCCGCTGTTGTAGGGGTTATAGCCCGCCTTGAGCCGCTTCGGGTTGACGGTCAGCGGGTTATTCGGGTCCTCGCCCTCGTCGGCGATGTCGAGGTTTGGATCCACGAGCGCGCGGACGCGTTCGGCCGCGCCGAGCGAGTCGTCGGCGAGCAGGTCGCCCTCGTTCTTCCATTCCCAGGTGACGTTGCCGCGATCGTCCTCACCGAGGTGACCCGGTCCGGTCCCTGTGCTGTCCGGCTCGGGGGTCTTTCCCGCCGGCTTGTTGCGAGGCTTTTCCACCATGTCGTGTCCGCCAGTGGCTGCGGTTTGCCTGCGATATGTTACAGAACCCGGGCCCGCAGGGAATGCGAGCGTGATCACGGAAATCCCGGGGCCCGGGTCAGCCGGGGCCGCCGGCCTGCAGCGCGGCTGCCGCCCAGCAGAGGCCGACAAGGCTCTTGCCGTCCTGGATCTCGCCCCGGGTGGCGCGGGCGGCCGCCTCACGGAGCGGCACCCACCGGACCTCGAAGACCTCATGGTCCTCCGGCGCTGACTGCACGGGCGTGAGCTCGCGGGCGAGGAAGATGTGGATAACCTCGGTCAGCACGCCCGGCGAACTGAAGAACTGCCCGAGCTTGTCCCAGCGGCGAGCGCTGACCCCGGCCTCCTCGGCCAGTTCGCGGACGGCGCACTCGATCGGCGGCTCGCCGCCGTCCAGCTTGCCGGCGGGGAGTTCCTCGAGCCAGCCGCCGGCGGCATGGCGGAACTGCCGGAGGAGACAAACGCGTGCCTGGTCGTCCACGGCGACCACGGCGGCCCCGCCGGGATGATGGGCAATCTCGAGCTCGGCGACCCGGCCGTTGGGCAGCTCGACCCGCTCGAGGTTCAGCGTCAGGACCCGGCCCTTGAAGACGTTGCGGATGTACTCGGTCATGCGGCGTCAGGCTCCCGGACCAGTTTCGTGATGATACAGGCCCGGCGTCGGCGCACCGCTCCGGCGGTGCCCGGGTCCCCGTTGCTGCGCCGCACCAGCGCGGCTCTCCTGTGATAATTTGCGCGACCAGGTACCGACGCCAGGGGATCCCGGAGCCCAACGATGAGCAGCTCGAACATCACGTCCACCCTCGCTCGCCTGCGCCTGACGTTCGACAGCGGCAAGACCCGCCCGATCGGGTGGCGGCTGAAGCAGCTCGAGGAGATCGAGCGTGCCATGCGCGAGCACGAGTCCGACTTCGCCGAGGCGCTGCGCAAGGACCTCGGCAAGTGCCGGTTCGAGTCGGTGATGACCGAGATGAGCTTCGTCGAGGAGGAGGCGAAGTACGCACGCAAGCACCTCCGGAACTGGATGAAGCCGACGCGGGTTCGCACCCCGATGATGGCGCAGCCGGGCCGCAGCTACATCGAGCCCGAACCGAAGGGCGTCGTGCTGATCATTGCGCCGTGGAATTACCCGCTGTCCATGGTGTGCGCGCCACTCGTGGGTGCGGTGGCCGCGGGCAACTGCGCGATCATGAAGCCCTCCGAGATCACGAGCCACACCTCGGCGGCGCTGGCCGCGATCCTGCCCCGTTATCTCGACCCGGACGCATTCGCCGTCATTGAGGGCGGCGTCCCGGAGACGACCGAACTCCTCGAGCAGCAGTTCGATCACATCCTCTACACCGGCAACGAGCGCGTCGCCCGGATCGTCATGACCGCGGCCGCGAAGCACCTGACGCCCGTGACGCTCGAACTCGGCGGCAAGAGCCCGTGCCTGATCGACAAGAGCGCCGACATCGAGGTCGCTGCGTCGCGCATCGCCTGGGGCAAGTTCATCAACGCCGGCCAGACCTGCGTCGCGCCGGACCACGTGCTCGTGCACCGCGAGGTGGCGACGCAGTTCGTCGACGCGATCACGCGCAGGATCAAGGATTTCTACGGCGAGGACGCCGAGCAGAGCCCGGATTACCCGCGCATCGCGAGCGAGCGCCACACCGCGCGCTTCGCCGACCTGCTCAAGGGCCAGAAGATCCACCACGGCGGGCGCGTGGACGTCGCGAAGCGGTTCGTCGAGCCGACGATCGTGCTCGACCCGCCCGCGGACTGCGGCCTGATGACCGAGGAGATCTTCGGGCCCGTGCTGCCGGTGATCACCGTGGACGAGATGCACCACGCGATCAAGTTCGTCGCCGACCGCCCGAAGCCGCTGGCGCTGTACCTCTTCACGAAGAGCAAGGTGCTGGAAGATGCCGTGTTGAACCGGCTCAGCGCCGGCAGCGTCTGCATCAACGACGCGGTCATCTTCATGGTGTCGCCGGAGCTGCCGTTCGGCGGCGTGGGCAACAGCGGCATGGGCCGCTACACGGGCTGGTACGGCTTCGAGACGTTCAGCCACATGCGGCCGGTCATGAAGCGCGGCTTCCGGCTCGATGCACCGATCCGCTATCCGCCCTACACCGAGAAGAAAGCGAAGCTGATGAAGCTGGTTCGTTGAACCTGGGGACTGTCCCCAAGGTCACCGGCTGGCGGAGTGGTATTCCTCGTTCGGCATCATGTCGATCGCGGTCGCCATGCGGTTCGTCATGTTGAAGAACGATGCGACTGCGGCGATGTCGAAGATGTCGCGGTCCTTGAAGCCGGCCTTGCGCAACGCCGCGCGGTCCGCCTCGCCGACCTCCTCCGGAGCCACCGTCATCCTGTGCGCGAAGTCGAGCATCGCGCGGTGCTTGCGCGAGAGCTTCGCCGCCCGGTAATTCATCACCAGCAGTTCGCCGAGCGCCGGATCACCTGACATCTCGCGCACGGCCTGGCCGTGCGCGACCTGGCAGTAGTAACAGCGGTTCGCCGACGAGACGACCACCGCGATCATCTCGCGCTCGAGCTTCGAGAGCGTGGAATCGCCGAGCATCAGGTCGTTGTACATCCCGATGAAGGCGCGCAGCTTCGCCTGGTCGAAGGTGTACGCGGCAAGCACGTTCGGCACGAAGCCGATGCGCTCGTCGCAGACCGCGAAGTACTTCTGCAGGTCCGGGTCGAGCTTCGAGCGCGGTGGGATCGGCATGTCGAGCGCCGTGACGTGGTCTGGCTGCGAGGGGTAGCGTTTCGGCATGCTCTTTACTCCTGCCCGGGATGAGTCAGTCGACGCGGTCCACCGACGCCTGGCCGGAAGCCTTCTGGCGAATCAGCGACCACGACATGCCGATGCCGAGCACGACGCCGAGGATTCCCAGCACGACCCAGGCCATTGCGGCGCGGTTCTCGAGACTCAGCCATCCCTGGGAGACCAGCCACCAGACGATGCAGCCGAAGAGCGCGACGAGCAGTCCCACGCCCAGGCCTCCCAGCGCGTTGAAGGTCGAGTGCACGAAGAACACCCATGCACCGAGCAGCACGAGGCCGGCGATGGCCTTGGCGGGGGTGATCGACGGGAATCCGTCGGCCAGCCAGTGGAAGTAGGAGTGCCCGGACGGGTTGAAGGTCAGGTACACGAGCACCAGGGAGAAGGCGATGCGCCAGAGGACCCCGCTCAGATTGAAATTGCCCATCGAAACGTTCGCCTCCCGCAAGCCAGGTCTCGACCGCATCTTACAGGGTGGTCGCAAGCGCCTTCTTACTGGATATCCATACAGGGCGGCACTATAGTCGTCGGCCTCATGACGCACGCCGACCCGTTCACCCACCTCAATTCCGCCCAGCGGGAAGCGGCGACTTACGGTGACGCCGCGCAAGGCCGTGGGGTGCGCGCCTCGCCGCTGCTCGTGATCGCGGGAGCGGGGACCGGCAAGACCAGCACACTGGCGCATCGCGTCGCGCACCTGTCGCTGCATGGGGTCGCGCCCGAGCGACTGCTGCTCCTGACCTTCACGCGCCGGGCCGCGCTCGAGATGACCCGTCGTGCCCAGCGTGTCGTTGCGGACACCGTGGCGCGCTCGCAGTCCGGCGGCGCGACTTCCCTCGCCGCGCTGCGCTTGCCGTGGTCCGGCACGTTCCACGCGATCGGCAACCGGATCATCCGCCAGTACGCTACGCGCGTCGGGCTCGATCCCGCGTTCAGCGTCCTCGACCGGGCCGACTCGGCCGATCTCATGGACGTGGTGCGCCACCGGCTCGGCCTGTCGAAGACCGGGAAGCGCTTTCCGCGCAAGGACACCTGCCTCGGCATCTACTCGCACCGCGTGAACACGCAGCGCAGCCTGCGCGAGACGCTCGAGACCGCCTACCCGTGGTGTCTCGACTGGGAGGAGGAACTCACTGCGCTCTGCCGGGCCTACGTCGAGGCGAAGCTCGCGCAGCAGGCGCTCGACTACGACGACCTGCTGCTCTACTGGCAGGTGATGATGCGCGACGCGTCGCTCGCGGCGACGATCGGCGCGCAGTTCGACCACGTCCTCGTGGACGAGTACCAGGACACGAACGCGCTGCAGGCGGAGATCCTGCTGCGGCTCAAGCCGGACGGCCGCGGCATGACCGTGGTCGGCGACGACGCGCAGGCGATCTACTCGTTCCGTGGCGCGACGGTCGACAACATCCTGGACTTCCCGGAGAAGTTCTCGCCGCCCGCGCACGTGGTGACGCTCGAGGAGAACTATCGCTCCACGCAACCGGTGCTCGATGCGGCGAACGCGCTGATGGGGGAGGGCGGGCGCCAGTTCCGCAAGTTCCTGCGCAGCGCGCGCGGTGGCGGTGCGAAGCCCCGCTACGTCACGGTGCTCGACGACCAGGCGCAGGCGTCGTACGTGGTCGACCGCGTCCTCGAGAGCCGTGAGCGGGGCATCGACCTGCGCCGCCAGGCCGTGCTGTTCCGCAACTCGGACCACAGCGACGTGCTCGAGCTCGAGCTCATGCGCCGCAACATCCCTTTCGTGAAGTACGGCGGTCTCAAGTTCCTCGAGGCGGCGCACGTGAAGGACCTGCTCGCCGTGCTCCGCTGGGCGGACAACCCCCGCAACCGGATCGCCGCCTTCCGCGTGCTGCAGCTCCTGCCTGGAATGGGGCCCGCGAATTCCGAGCGTGCCTGCGCCGCGTTCGAGGCGGCTGGCTTCGACTGGTCCATCCTGCCTGGCTACGCGGTGCCGGCTGCGGCCCGCGAGCATTGGCCCGCCTTCGCATCGCTGATGACTGCGATCGCCGGCGCCGCGCCCTGGGAAGGGCAGGTGACGCGCGTCCGTGCGTGGTACGAGCCGCAACTTGAGCGCCTCTACGAGGCGGCGCAGGTTCGCCGCGGCGACCTGGAGCAGCTCGAGCGCCTCGCCGTGCAGTACCCGACGCGCGAGTCATTCGTGACCGAGCTCACGCTGGACCCGCCGCAGGCGAGCGGCGACCTGTCAGGCGATCCGCTCCTCGACGAGGACTACCTGGTGCTGTCCACGGTGCACTCCGCCAAGGGACAGGAATGGGAGACCGTGCATGTGCTCAACGTCACGGATGGGAGTTTCCCCTCCGAGTTCTCGACCGGACGGCCGGAACTCATCGACGAGGAGCGGCGTCTACTCTACGTGGCGATGACACGCGCCCGGCAGGAGTTGCACCTCCTCGCGCCGGTGCGGTTCTACGTCACGCAGCAGGCGCCGGCCGGGGATCGCTACGTGCACGGCGCACGCAGCCGCTTCCTGACCGACTCCGTGCTCGAACGGTTCGAGCGCGCGGCCTGGCCGCCGGGCCCCGATCGGCCCGGTGAGTCGCAGGCCGAGACCGGCGCGCGGATCGATGTCGCGAGCCAGCTTCGCAACATGTGGTGATCGTGGAGGAG
>JBBIVG010000002.1:28979-41645 GCA_037439865.1 Nevskiaceae bacterium | reverse complement strand
AGGCGGATCGCCGGCCGGGCTGGCTGCGGCGCGCGATGATCTGGCCGCGCTGGAGTCACATCTGGGCGTTGTGCACTCGGCGGGACGGCCGTTCGTGTGGTTGGCGCCGAAGCTCGGGTGGGTTCCGCGGTATGGGCCGACCCTGGCCGCCGCGCCGGCGTTGCTCGACATGGCCACGGAGCTGGCCGGCGGCTGCACAGTGTAGAGGTCGTGCGCCCACTCGGCGACGTTGCCGCCGAGGTCGTAGAAGCCGGCCGGGTTCGGCGCGAACGACCCGACCGGCGCCGTCGCCGCGAAGCCGTCGTCGAAGTCGGGAATCACGAGCGGCACGAGCGCCTGCGCCGCTCGATCCGCGAAATTCCCGGCCCCGGCCGGCACCGGCAGGGCATCGCCCCACGGATACTTGCGCATCCCGCCGCCGACGCCCCGTGCGATCCACTCCCACTCCGCCTCCGTCGGCAGGCGGTAGCCGTTGGTCGCCGGGCTCACCGCCACCAGCTTGCCGCCCTTCGTTTCGTACGCCGGCGCGAGGCCTTCCTGCGCACTCAACCAGTTGCAGTAGGCCGCGGCGTCCTGCCAGCTCAGGTTCGTCGCCGGCTGGCGATCGAGATCGAGCGTGGTCTGCATCACGAAGCCGGAGCGATGTTCGGGACGGAACTGGCGGAACTCCGCGTTGGTGACCTCGCGCACGCCGACGTAGAAACGGCGCTTGAGTTCCACCGCACGCTGCGACTCGTTCGCGCGCCGCCCCGCCTCGCGCCTGGGGCTGCCCATCGTGAAGGCCCCGGCGGGCACGAGCCTGAGTTCCTGCCCCGTCTTCGTGCGGATCGTCGGCGTCAGCGCGACGAGATCCGTCGTTGCCGCGGCGCCCGGCCCCGCGGCGGCGGCGCCAGCGCTCGCCGAAGTCGCAGCCGGCGCGACGGGCGAGACACCTTCGAGCAGCGTCGCTTCGACGTTCTGCGGCAGGCCGGGGCGCGGCGTGACCGTGGTTTTGAAGGGCGCGTACCCCGGCCGGCGGATCTCGAGCGAGTGGCGCGTCGCCGGCAGGCGCAGCGTCTGGTTCGCGGAGCCGCGCGGCTCCCCGTCGACGAGCAACTGCGCGTCGGGTGGATTCGCCCGCACCATCACTTCGCCGAGGATCGGGGTCAGCGCGACCTCCACCACGGCGCTCTTGCCCGCGCCGACGGAGAGTTCGCGCGTCGCGGTCTCGTAGCCATCGCGCGCAATCGAGACCACCTGGGCGAGTTCCGGCCGCACGTCGATTTCGAGTGGCGTGCGACCGCGATAGGCCCCGCCGATCGTGACGCTCGCACCCGCGGGCTGGCTGTGCACGGCAAGACGGCCATCCGGCAGGCCGAGCCGGACCGGTCCGACCGCGAGCGGCTGGTTGGCCTTCACCTGGATGTCGCTCAACCACGGCTTGAAGCCGTCGCGCCGCAGTTCGAGGCCGTAGGATCCCGCGTCGAGCTCGATCTCGAGCGGTGTCGCGCCACGCGCCTGGCCCGCGATGCGGACTTCGGCGCCGGAAGGCTCGCTCGTGACCGACACCGTGGCCCAACCCGGCGTCAGCTTCGGCTCGAGCGTCTGCAGCTTGCCGAAGCCCTCGATGCGCACGTCGGTGGTGAAATCGAGGTACCGCTGGGTGTCGATCGACAGCCGGTGCACGCCGGCCGCGAGTGTGATTTCGCCCGGCGCTTTCCCTGCCGCGCGACCGTCCACGCTCACGGTTCCGGGCACGGGCAGGACGATGCGCAATCGACCTGGCAGTGCCTGCAACCGGTAGCCCAGGACCTGCCCGCGGTCCGGGCCGATCGAGACCGGCACCCGCAGCGCCGCGTAGCCGGCCTTCTCCGCATGGAGCGTGTACTGCCCGGGTCGGGCGAGATAGCTCGATCCGAAGCGCAGCGCCGGCCAGCGTCCCTCGAATGCGATGCGGTCCGGGGTTGGCTCGATCTCGACCTGCACGGGGGTGGACGTGAAAATGAACGACGCGATCACGGCCAGCAGCGCGGCGAGAGCAGCAACCGCGACCCGGCGCGCATTCCACGTCCGACCCTCCGTCTTCGCTTCCCCGGTGGCCGGCCGGAACGCGACGGGCTCGATGCGCTCGTCCTCCTCCGCTCCTGCGCCGGACAGGCTCGCGGAAGCCGTGACGACCGGTGGCGCCGTGACGTTGCCGGGGGCGCCCGCGATCACCTCGAGCGTGCGTCGTCCGTCCTCGACGCGCAGCCTGAGGCGTCCGCCGCCGATGTCGAGCACGTCGCCACCGCGCAGCCACGTCGAGCCCGCGATGCGCGCGCCGTTGTGCAGGACCGCGGCTTCCTCGTGCGCCGGCTGGACGAAGAGCTGCCCGTCGTGCAGCGCGAGCCACGCCAGCGCCCCGCCCGACGGGGCCGGCACGACGACGTGGCTGCCCGCGCCGCCGATCGACAGCGGAAAGTCGCCCCCGGTGAGCGCGCGCTCGCCGAGCGGTTCCTTCAGCAGGAGTTCGACGCTCAAATCTGCTCCTCGCAACGCACGACGAGCGACGGCGGCTCGCGGCCGGGCAGGATCGTGAACTCGCGTCGCACGTCGCGATAGCCCGCGCGCGTGCCGACGAGGGTATATCGGCCGGGCAGCAGGTCCATGTCCTTGCGCTCGAAGACGCCGAGCTTGCCGACGCGGTAGATCGTCACGTCGGTCAGGTTGTCGGAGGCGATGGCGACGCGGACCGGCGTCTCCGCGGACGCGAGCAGGCTGCGGACCTCGCTCATCTGGCGCGTCAACACCGGGCCCGGGCCCGGCACCGCGGCGGCCTTCGCGAGCGTCGCACGCGCGGCGCCCCGCACGTCGCTCGAGAAGAGACGTTCCGGCCGCTCGAGGTACGAGGCGAGCTCCGCGTCGAGCATCGCACGCGGCTCGGAGCGTTCCACGCCCTGCTGGGCCGCGAGCAGGTTCGGGTCGAGGGCGAGGGCCTTGCGGTACTCCGCGAGTGCGACGCTCCATTGTTCGTCGCGTTCCGCCTTCTGCGCGGCCGCCAGGTGTTCTGCGATGCTCCTGTCGCCGAGGGCGCGCTCGACCTGCGCGAGTCCATCCCGGACCTCCGGCGCATCCGGCCGGATGCGACCCGCGCGTTCGTATGCCGAGCGCGCCACGCCGTAGTCCTTGCGCGCAAGTGCGGCGAGGCCTTCGGCAACTGCGGCACCAAACGCGTTGCCGGTCGCCTGCGCCTGGAGCCTCGCCAGACCGTTGCGAGCCGCCGCCGTGTCCGGATCGAGTTCGAGCGCGCGGCGATACGCCTTCTGCGCCTCCGTCGCATTGCCGGTGCGCTCGAACTCCGCTGCTTCCGCGAGCAACCTGCGCACGTCGTCGAGCGTGTCGACTCGACGCAATCCGCGCTTGGCGACAGCGTCCGAGGGATCGACCTGGAGCGCCAGGCCGAACTGCTTGCGCGCCTCTGCGGCATCGCCCGCGTCGATCGCGGCGAGGCCCGCCGCACGCGCCGCGCGCAGGGTCGCCTGTGCTACCGGCTCAGTCGCCTGGAGGTCCTTCTCCGCCTCGCGCAATGCAGCCAGCGCAGCGCCGAAGTCGCGCTTGCCGGCGGCGGCATCGGCCTCCGCCAGTCGCTGCTTGCCGCGGGAGAACTGTTCCCCACCCCACGACGCCGCGCCGCGCCCCTCGAGTGCGGCGAGCCGGGCGGCGGTCGCGGGCCGCGCCTCGTCGAACTGCCGCTTCAACTCGGCAAGCTGCTCGAGGTTCGGTTCGGAAGCGGCAGGTGCAGCCGGCTCGGACTTCGGTGAAACCGGGGGAGGTGCGACCACCGTCGGATTGCGGCGCTCGACCCATTGCGGCAAGACGAAGAACACGCCGCCGGCCACCAGCAGCAGGAACAGGAACGTGGCAGCGAGCAACCCGCGCCGGAAGCCCTGCGAGCGCAACTCGGTGGCGCTCGGGCCGGACGATTTCGGCCGCGTCCACTGCGGCTCGATCGCCGGCGGCGACGATGGCGGCGCGCCAGGCACGACGACGTTCGCGTCCGGCGGAGTGGGCGCGAACTCGCCCTGCGGCGAAGGTATCGACCGCAGCGTGCGCAGGACATCGCTCATGTCCTGTGGGCGTTCCTCGGGACGGCGCGCGAGGCATCGGCGCACGAGATCCTGCAGGCCGGCCGGGACCGTGGCCCGACCGGCCGGAAATGCCGGGGCCTCGCCGGCCGCGCGCGCGGCGTCCGCGTCCGGATAGAACGGTGGGTAGCCCGAGATCAGCTCGTACGCCAGCGCGCCGAACGAGTAGACGTCGTCCGCGATCGCCGGCGCCGCACTTGCCAGTTGTTGCGGGCTCGAAGTGAACGGCGATCCACCCGCGACGGCGACGGCGTCCCCGATGCGCGAGGCGAGCCCGAAATCCGTGAGCAGCGCGCGGCCGTCCTCGGCGAGCAGCACGTTGCCCGTCTTGACGTCGCGGTGGACGAACCCGCGCGCGTGCACCGCGGCGAGTCCGCTCGCCACCTGCTCCAGGACCGGCAGCAACGAAGCGAGGCCCGCGCCGCGCAGCCGCGAACAATCCGCCACGAGGCCGCCAGTGAACACCGCGAACGCGGTCCCGCCGTCGTGCAGTGCGGCGCAGCGCAGGACGTTGGGGTGCTCGATGTCGCGCTGCAGCCGTGCGCCGCGCTCGAACTGCTCGCGCTCCGCAGCGCGCACCGCCAGGTCCTCGCGCAGGATCTTTAGCACGCAGTCCGCGCGGGTCTCGCGGTCGCGCGCGAGCCAGACCTCCGCCGTGCGGCCGTCGCCGACCTTGCGCAACAGCGCGTACCGCGCAGCGAGTACCTGCCCGCTCTCGAGGGTCATGCAGGACCTGCCGTGCCGCTCAGGGCTTGGCAGCCCCGGGCTTCGCCCCGTCGGAAGCGACCGTGCCGGTCGTGGCCGGCAGGCCGGTCTCGTTCTCGTAGAGCTGCTTGAGCAGCTGCCGCCACTCGGCGTACTGCTCTTCGGCCGAGCCCTTGAGCTGCAACGTGCGGCCCTCGACGTCCACGACCATCGGCTGCACCTCGGACTGGAACGAGTCGCCGAGCTGCTTCAGGGACTCGGTGTGCGTCTTGATCTCCGCGCGCTGGTCGAGGCCGCTCTTGAACGCGTAGATGCCGCCGATGACTGCCGCGGTGGAGGCGGCCGCCGCGGCGCTGCTGTTGCTGTTGCTCCCGGCGACGATGCCGCCCACGACGGCGACGGCTCCGAGGACCTGCCGCGTGAGCGCCTGGCGCTTGGCGAGCGACTGCGCCTCGAGCTCCTCGTAGCTGTACTTGCGCCAGTTCGTGTAGGGGCCGGACATGCTGTCGCCGAAGTTCGTGTAGTACTCGTTCAGCGTGTCCACCAGCGCGTAGTCGCGCTCGCGGATCCGGTCCATGCGCTGCACGACCGGGTCGTCCGGTGCGGGCAGGCGCGTCACCGTGTACATGCCCTTGCGGTCGCGGGCGAGGTAGGGACCGAATGCGTACGGCGCGAGGTCCGCCGCGAAGCGCAGGTCCGCGATCTCGTGCAACTGCACCCGCTGCTCCCGCGTGAGCCTGGCACGCGCGGCGAGCATGTCGTTCGCGATCGTGTTGTAGACGTTCTCGAACGGATCGCGCGGCTTCGAGACCACGTCCTTGTATGCGCGCGTGTCGGCCTCGCCTTCGTAGGTCTTGCGGTACCAGACACGGCCGGACGCGTCGCTCACGGTGATGTCGACCTCGAGGTCGCGACCGTCGGACTGGAGGATCCTGCCGTCCACGTACACGTCCATGTCGGTCGAGTCGCGCGGCAGCACCCGGACCTGCCCCCACTCGCCGGTCCCCTCGAGCGTGTCGCGGATGACGACCGGGATGTAGCGCGACTCGGCGTTACGCACCTCGGGGTAGATGCCCTCCGCTTCCTGCTTCTTCGGATCGGCCGGAACGTTCGGGTCGAAGAGCCGCACCGCGACGTCGAGCAGTTCGTCCTGCGGGACTTCCGTGGTCGCCTTCTGGGCGCGGACGCGCTCCATCGGGCGCTGGTCCTGCACCATGCAGCCCGTGAGCAGCGCGGCGGCCACGAGCGCCAGCAGCGCGGCCGCACGCCGACCGGATGTCGCGATTCGTCTCACTGCGTGCTCTTCTTGTACTGGCGGTACTCTTCCCAGAGCTTTTCGCGCAGCTCCGGGTCCGTCTCCTTCATCGCCGCCTCGCGCAGCTGGCGCGCGACGATGTCGTCGTCACGGCCGTCCGGGATATCCGGGGGCACGGTGTTCGGGCCCGAGCCGCCCTTCACACCACCGCCGTAACCACCACCGCCGCCCTGTGTGCCTGATTGGCCGCCGGCCGATTCGCCGCGTCCGCCGGCGTCCCCGCCGTGCGCCCCGCCGTTCGAGCCGTCCTTGCCCCCGCCGCCGGTGCCGGCCTGGGATCCCTCGCCGGACGCGCCCGCCTTGTCGCCAGCGCCGCCCGAGCCGGACTCATCGCCGGCCTCGCCCGTCCCGCTCGCGTCGCCGCTGCCGGACGACGATCCGCGCGACGCGCGCTCCTGCGAGACCGTTTCCTGCTCCTTGCGCATGCGTTCGTCGAACACGGCAAACGTCTCGTCGAAGCGCCGGTCGATCTGCACACGCCGGTCCTCGGCAGTCATCGGGCCGCCGCCGGCGCCGCCCTGCGCGCCGCCGTCCCCGGATCGCGCGGACCCGGACGTCCCGGACGTCCCACCCGTAGCCGAACCGCCACTGGTCCCGGTCGCACCTGAACCATTTCTTGTCCCGGCGGTACCCGAACCGCCGCTGGTCCCGGCCGTGCCGGGCGTCGAGCCCGAAGATGTCCCGGCCTGCGCTCCGCCGCCCGGCGACTGGCCGCCGGACGTGCCGCCGGTCGAACCCGAGGACGCAGGCGTCGGCCACCCTTGGGCTCGCGTGGTGGGGGCGCTGCCCGATTGCGAACCCTGACTCGAGGATTGGCCGCTCGAAGACGGCTGGCCCTGAGAACCGCCGCCCGGCTGGGTGGAGCCGGAACTCGACTGGCTGCCACTGGAGCCACTCGAGCCACTGCTGCCACCGCTCGTCTGCTGGGACGGGAACGGCGACTGGCTGCCGCTGCCCGACTGGCTCTGGGTGCTGCCCGGGCTTCCACCGGACGAAGACGGGGTCGACGAAGGCGAGGAACTCGGCGTCGAGGGCATCGAAGGCATCGACGGCATGGACGTCTGCGTGGAGGTCGTCGTCGAGCAACCGGCCAGGGCCGTCGCACAGGCGATGGGCCAGAAAAGGCCGTGGACGTTGGGCAGTCGCATGATTGCTCGGGTCTCCCGGGGTGCGCGCGGCGTCAGGCTGCCCGACAGCGCGGGCCACGCTCAACCCCTTTGATCAGGCCAGCTGGCCAGTGGTTCAACCGCCGCCGCTGCCGCCCGACGCTGCCGTCCCGCTTCCTTCGAGATCCGAGCCGAGCAGGAACGACCGGAGCTGGTCGGACAGGCGGTTGCAGGCCGTGCTCTGCACCGGGGTGATGATCGGGATCGGCACGACCGCGCCGATCAGGACCGACGTCCCCGTGACGTCGGAACTCACCGAGCCGATCTCGCTCGCCGTCTGCATGTCCCAGACCGAGGCCACGTAGTCGGATGACTTGTCCCACCAGCCGACGCCGAAGCATCCCGCGCCACCCGGCCCGGCGGCACAGGCGACGCTGCCGCCGCCTCCGGTCTTCTTCGTGCTGCCGTCCAGCCACACCACGTAACGCACGCCGATCTGCTGCAGGCGCTCCGCCACGCCCGGACGTGCGAGCAGGCTCTTCAGTCCTGCCGCGTTCGCCGGGGCCGTGCTCGGCTCGAACCAGGGGAACAGCGCATCGGTGAATTCCTGCTCCCCGTAGATCTTGAAGGGTACCGCGTTCTTGTCCTTGGGCGCCTTCGCGCTCTGGCCGTCGTGCGGATGGACGAGCTCCCCGCCGAGGTTTTCCTGCACGCAGCTCAGGAATTCACCCTCGGTGCCGACGCCCTCGAGCTGGGGCTTCTTCAGGATCACGATGGACTCGTTCGCCTGGATCGCTGCCGCCACCTGGCGGGTCTCGTCCACCTTGGCGGTCATGCAGCCGGGGATGAGCGCACCGACGAGCGTGATTCCGGCAATGAGGCGGATGCGCTGCGTTCCTGCGCGCATGGCGAACGATCCTTGTGAAGCGACGTTCATGGCGACCCTCGGCCGGCGGAGGTGAGGCGGCGCTGCAGGATTGCTAGGCCCGAAGTATACGACAAGGGTCCGGCGCCCACGGCGCTCCGGATTGTGACGCTCAGCTGAACAATTCGCCCTGCTGCGGCGCTCCCGGGTCGCGCTGGAACAGCGTCGTGTCGAGTCCGACCCGCCGCTCGTGGTCGAGACCGAGCCTCCGGCAGGCGGCCGAGAACCGCGCCGACATCAGCTCGGCATAAGGCCCTTCGCCACGCATGCGCTGGCCGAAGCGCGGATCGTTGAGCCGTCCGCCGCGCAGCTCGCGGAGCAGGTTCAGCACGCGATCCGCTCGCGCCGGGTAGTGCTCGCGCAACCACTGCTCGAAGAGCGCGCCCAGTTCGTGCGGCAGGCGCAGCAGCATGAAACCGGCTCGCTGTGCGCCGCCGCCCGCCGCAGCTTCGAGCAGGCGCTCCATCTCGTGGTCGTTCAGCGCCGGGATCATCGGTGCCAGGAGCACGCCCACCGGCACACCCGCGGCCGTGAGTGAGCGGATGATCCGCAGCCGCGCCTCGGGCGATGCGGCCCGCGGCTCGAGCGCGCGCTTCAGGTCGCCGTCGAGCGTCGTGAGGCTGACGTGCACAGTGACGAGGCCCCGGCTCGCGAGGTCCGCGAGCAGGTCGAGATCGCGCAGGATCAACGCGCCCTTGGTCACGATCGTGACCGGATGCCGGTGCGCCAGCAGCACCTGGAGGATCTCGCGCGTCGTGCCGTACTCGCGCTCCGCCGGCTGGTAAGGGTCGGTGTTCGCGCCGAGGTTGACCGACTTGCAGACGTATCCCGGCGCGCTCAGTTCGCGGTCGAGCAGCTGCGCGAGGCCCGGCTTGTGGAAGATGCGGGTCTCGAAATCGAGCCCGGGTCCCAGGTTCCAGTACGAGTGCGACGGCCGGGCGAAGCAGTAGATGCAGCCGTGCTCGCACCCCTGGTACGGGTTGACGGACTGGTCGAAAGGCACGTCGGGCGAGTCGTTGCGCGTGATCGCGCGCCGCGGCCGGTCCGCGACGAGGACGGTTTCGGCGCGCCGGGGTGGCTCCTCGAGGCTGCCCCAGCCGTCATCCGTCGCGTCGACACGCGTGCCTTCGAACCGGCCGGCGGGATTCGTGACCGCACCGCGCCCCTTCTCCACATGCGACCTGTCGGGTCTCCGCATCGCCGGAGAATACTGTATGCATATACAGTCGTCACCCTCCGGAGCCGGGAAACTGGTCCATCTTCCAGATCTCCGGGAAGAGCTTTGTCCAGGTGGCCGCGACGGCGAGCGTCGCGCAGCCGCCGACGATCACGGCCGGCACGGTCCCGAACCACGCGGCGGTCAGGCCCGACTCGAATTCGCCGAGCTCGTTCGACGCGCCGATGAAGACGGCGTTGACCGCGCTCACCCGGCCGCGAATCTCGTCCGGCGTCTCGAGTTGCACGAGCAGGTGGCGGATGTACACGCTCACCATGTCGCCGGCGCCCATGATCGCGAGCGCCGTGAGGGACACCCAGAAACTGGTCGAGACTCCGAACACGAGCGTCGCCATTCCGAACACGAAGACGCCGCCGAACATCCAGCGGCCGACCTGCCGCGAGATGGGCGCGAGGCCGAGGACCACGCCGGTGAGCGCCGCTCCCATGCCCGGAGCGGTCCGCAGCAGGCCGAGGCCGCCCGGCCCGACATGCAGCACGTCGGCGGCATACACGGGCAGCAGCGCAGTCGCGCCGCCGAACAGGACCGCGAACAGGTCGAGTGAAATCGCGCCGAGCACCGGGCGCCGCGAGCGCACGAACCGCAGGCCGGACAGCAGCGTGTACCAGCCGGGCGGCTCCGCCGACGCTGCGTGCGCGCCGCCGCGGCGCACCAGCAGCGTCAGCAGCACCGCGATCGCCAGCAGCACGGCGACCGTCGCGTAAACCGTCGCCGCGCCCGAGAGATAGACCACGCCGCCGAGCGCCGGCCCGGCGATCGTCGCGACCTGCCAGGTGGACGAGTTGAGCGCGACGGCGGTGCTGAATTGCTCGCGCGGGACGAGGTTGGGCAGCAGCGCCTGGCCCGTGGGCATGGCGAAAGCGCGCGCGATCCCGAACAGCACCATGACGGCGAACACCGGCCACGCCGAGCTGAGCCCGCGCCAGGCGAGCCCGAGCAGCAGCACCGCGCAGATGCATTCGAGCGCGAAGCACAGCGAGATGATGCGGCGGCGGTCGTGGTTGTCGGCGATGTGGCCCGCCGGAAGGATCAGCAGCACGAACGGCAGGAACTGCGACAGCCCGATCAGTCCGAGGTCCAGCGGATCGCGCGTGACCGAGTAGACCTGCCAGCCGACCGCCACCGTCTGCATCTGCACGGCCAGCGTTGCGAGGAAGCGCGCGGCAAGGAAGTAAGTGAAGTCGCGGTTGCGAAGGACCGCGAGGCGCGGGGCGGTGGCGGCGCTCATCATGCCACGCCGGGCGTGATTGCGTTCATGGGTCGTGGCAGCATAGCGCGCCGCGCGGTGCATCGCGCAGACGGGAAACGGAGCACGACATGCAAACCAGGCTCGCCAGACTCGCCACGCTCGCCGTCGCTCTCGCGGCGCTGGCCCTCCCGGTCGCGCAGGCTTCGGCGGCTGCCCCGTCGGCCGCGGACAGCAAGTTCGAGGCGCTCGGCAAGCGCTACGTCGACGAGTTCGGCCGTTACTCGCCGGTCTCCGCGACCTCGCTGGGCGACCACCGCTTCGACGCCGAGCTCGACGACGTCGGCGCCGCCGGCCGCGCAAAGGCCCTGGCCTGGAACAAGGCGCTGCTCGCGGAGCTCGGCGCCATCGACCGCGCGAAACTTTCGCGGGCGAACCAGGTCGACGCCGCGGTGCTCGACAACCAGCTGCGCTACTCGATCTGGACCGAGGAGAAGTACCGCGACTGGTCGTGGGACCCGCTCGTCTACACCCAGCTCGCGGGCCAGGCCCTCTACTCGCTGCTCGCCCGTGACTATGCGCCGCTGCCCGAGCGCCTGCGCTCGGTCACCGGGCGACTCGAGCAGCTGCCCCGACTGCTCGAGCAGGAGCGCGCGAATCTCGTCGCGGAGCGCGTACCGTCCATCCACGCCGAGACCGCGGTCAAGCAGAACCCGGGCGTGCTGAGCCTCGTGGACGAGCTCGTGGTGCCGAACCTCGGCCAGCTGCCACCGGCCGAACAAGAGCGCCTCAAGGCCGCGATCGACGGCGCCCGCGCAGCCGTGCAGGCCCACCAGAAATGGCTCGAGACGGAGCTCAAGCCGCAGGCGAAGGGCGACTTCCGCATCGGCCGCGAGCTCTACGACGAGAAGCTCGCCTTCGCGCTGATGTCGCCGCTCTCGCGGCAGGAGATCCGTGCACGCGCCGAGGTCGCGGTGGCCCAGACGCGCGGCCAGATGTACGAAGTCGCTCGCAAGGCACTCGCGGGCCGGCCGAATGCGCCGGCGATGCCCGACGACCCGACGCTCGAGCAGCAGCAGGCGGTAATCGCCGCGGCGCTCGAGATCGCCGCCGCAGATCGCCCATCCCGCGACGGGGTGGTCGACCGCGCGAAGCAGGCGCTCGCCGACACGACCGCGTTCGTACGCGCGAAGGACTTCGTGTCCATGCCGAGCGAGCCGCTCGAGATCATCCTGATGCCGGAATTCCAGCGCGGCGTGGCGGTGGCCTACTGCGACTCGCCGGGTCCCCTCGACAAGGGACAGCGAACGTTCTTCGCGGTGTCACCGATCCCGGCCGACTGGTCGCAGGCGCAGGTGGATTCTTTCCTGCGCGAGTACAACGACCGCTCGATCGAGAACCTCACGATCCACGAGGCGATGCCCGGTCACTACCTGCAGCTCGCGCACTCGAACCGCTATCCCTCGGTGCTGCGCGCCATGCTGGGCTCCGGCCCCTTCATCGAGGGCTGGGCGGTCTACGCGGAGCGCGTCATGCGGGAACAAGGGTTCCACCGCGACGACCCGCTCATGCAGCTCGTGCAGCTCAAGTGGTACCTGCGCGCGACGACGAACGCGATCATCGACTCGGCCATCCACGTGGACGGCATGACCCGCGACGAGGCGATGAAGCTCATGACGGAGACCGGCTTCCAGGAGGAACGCGAGGCCGCGGGCAAGTGGGTCCGCGCCCAGCTCACCTCGGCGCAGCTCTCGACGTATTTCGTGGGCTACCAGGAGCACTCGGACATGCGCGCGGAGGCCGAACGGCGGCTCGGTTCGAAATTCGACCTGAAGGCGTACCACGACAAGGTGCTGTCGTTCGGCTCGCCGCCGGTGCGCTTCGTCCGCGCGCTCGCGTTCGACGAACCGATCCGCTGAAGCGGGCCGGTACCGCGCAGGACCCTACGGCGCGCGCAGCCGGTTCACGATGGCTTCGAAGCGTGGGTCACCGCGCAGCGTGTCGAAATCCGGGTCCTTCTCGATCCACTCGAGGTTGCCGCGGCCGTGTTTCACGGCCTGGTCCAGCAGGCTGAGTGCGTCGTCGCGGT
>JBBIVG010000002.1:28644-28969 GCA_037439865.1 Nevskiaceae bacterium | reverse complement strand
CCAGGCTGGGGCTGTCGGCGGTGACGGCGGTCGCGCGGTCGCCGAGCACCGCGTAGGCGCAGGCGACGTTGTAGAACGTCGAGAAGGCATCCGGCCGCACGACCAGGACACGAGCGGCCAGCTCGCGCGAGCGATCGCGGTTGCCCAGCCTCGCAGCCATCACCGTCCCGAGCTGCAGCGCGCGACCGTCCTCCGGATCGATCGCGATCTGCCGCTCGATCGCCTGCATCGCGCGATGCGAGACCTCGGCGTAGCGGTCCGTGCGGCCGATCTTGGCCAGCAGTCCGGCGAATCGATCGAGGAGGTGGCTCTGCCGGTACTCGGC
>JBBIVG010000002.1:9271-28634 GCA_037439865.1 Nevskiaceae bacterium | reverse complement strand
AGTCGTAGGGCCGCAAGCCGATCGCCGCTTCGTACAGCGGAACCGCCTGCTCGAAGGCGCCTTCCTGGAAGCAGTGACGCGCGTACTGGTAATGCGCGTCGAACGACGCCGGGTTCAGCTTGATCGCTTCCTCGAACGCCTGCGCAGCCTCGGCCGCGCGTCCCTGCATGTCGAGCAGGCACGCCCGCGCGACGTACGCCTCCGGCATGCGCGGCTCGAGCTCGAGCGCGCGCCGGCTCGCTTCGAGGGCCTCCCCGGCATCGGCCGGCGACATGCCGACGCGCCAGAGGCCACGGATCGCATGGGCATTCGCCAGCCCCGCGTGGGCCTGGGCGAAACGCTCGTCACGACGGATGGCCTCGCGGAAACACTCGATCGCCGGCACCATCGCGCTGTCCGTGCCGTCCCGCAGGTGCGCCCGGCCACGGAGATACAGGTCGTAGGCCTCCGCGCTACTGGTCCCGCGCCGCTGGATCAGCTCGCGCTCCTGCTTGCTCAGCGTCACGCGCAGCGCACCAACGAGCTTCTGCGCGATCTCGGTCTGCAGGGCAAACACGTCGCTCAGCTCCCGATCGAAGCTCTCCGACCAGAGGTGATAGCCGTCCTTCGAGGTCACGAGCTGCGCCGTGATGCGCACCCGGTCCCCGGCCTTGCGCACGCTGCCTTCGAGCACCGCCCCGACACCGAGCGCCCGGCCGATCTCGCGCACGTCGGCCGCCCGTCCCTTGAACTGGAACGACGAGGTCCGCGAGGCCACGCGCAGGTCCCGGATGCAGCAGAGCGCGTTGATGATCTCCTCGGCGATCCCGTCGCAGAAATATTCCTGGTCGCGCGTCGGGCTCATGTCCAGGAACGGCAGGATGGCGATCGAATCCGGGGCGGCCGACGCAGGCGAGAGCGGCGCAGACGTGGAGGCCGGAAATGCCGCGGTCGCGTCCATCGCAGGCGCTTGCCCGGCCGGGCGAGCCGGCTCGGTGCGCTCGATGCCCTTGGGTGTCACGTCGAAGGCCCACGCGAGCGCGCAGGCGAGCGGGAAGCCGAGCACGGCGAGCGTGATCACGAGCTTCACGGTCCAGTGCGGCAGGCCCATGGGCTCGAACGTCGCGCCAGCCACCTGCACGAGGAGCCATGCAACGATCAGGTACACGGCCGCGACGCGAAATACCTTGCGTCGGCGCATCTCCGCGAACCAGCCAGGCGTCGTTGATCCGTTGTCGGCCATTGCGCAGCCGTCCCCCTCCGCGCCGATTATAGGAGCGCGGCCCGCGGACCGTTCGATCCATTACGTGCGGTCGAGAAAGGCTTCAATCTCGCGCGCCAGTTCGGCCGGGCGCTCGTGGTGGATCATGTGGCTCGCGTCGTCGATGACGCAGGGCTCGAGCCGGCGGATGAGGCGCGCCATGGTTTCCGGCCGGGCGTCCTCGCCGAGTCGCGGCATGAAATCCGACTGGCCCGCGATCACATAGAGCACGGGCGCGATGATCTCGCGCCAGCAGGCCTCGGCTTCCTCGCGGCGGTAGAGGACCGCGCTGACCCGCTTGTGCGCGGGGTCCGACATGACGCGCACGCTCCCATCCCCGGCCTGCGCGGTCCACGCGCGCGCGATGAAGCGCGCCCGCCCGGCGGTCAGGCGCGGATTTCTCCGGGCCAGCAGGTGCGCGAAGGCCTCGAGCGACGGGAAGTCCGCGAACGTGGGCGGCTCGCGCAGCTGCCGCAGCCACTCCCGATAACGCCCCGGGGCCTCCTCCGGCTGCGTGCGCGCGAGGCCGAATCCCTCGATGCACACCACGCGGCGCACCCGCTCGGGGCGGATGCCCGCGTAGAGGGTCGCGATGTTGCCGCCCATGCTGTGGCCAATGAGCGTGACCGGCTGGTCCGGCGACCAGAGGTCCACCAACGCGTCGAGGTCGCCGAAGTAGTCGGGGAACCAGTACCCGTCCGGCGGCCATTCCGTGCGACCGAAGCCGCGCCAGTCGGGCGCGACGAACGCGTGCCGGTCCGACATCGCGTCGACGAGGAACTGGAACGTGTCGCCCGTGTCCATCCAGCCGTGCAGCAGCACGTGCGTCTCACGCTCGGCGCCCGGCCAGCGCGTCACGTGGTGGCGCAGGCCGCGCACGACGACCTGCTCGTGGCTCGGCGTGCGCCGCGGTTGGTACGTCTCGGTCATTCTCGATCGTCCCGGGTCTGACGCGAGCATACCGGACGGCGCCTGGCGGCGGGCGCGGAAGCGCGCTCCTCGCGACCGGTGCGGCGTGCCGATATAGTTCGCGCGTCCCGAACCCCACCGACGACATGCGCAAGATCCTCGTCTTCCAGCACGTGGCCTCCGAGCCGCTCGGCCACCTCGACCCGCTGCTGCGCGAATCCGGCTTCCGCATCCGTTACGTGAACTTCGGCCGTGAGCCGCACGCGGAGCCCGGCATGAGCCGCTACGACGGCCTCGTCGTGCTCGGTGGCCCGATGAACGTGGACCAGGCCGACCTGCATCCCCACCTGGAGACGGAGATGGCCGCGATCCGGGACGCCGTGCAGGCCGGCAAGCCGATGCTCGGGATCTGCCTGGGTGCGCAGCTGCTCGCTGCGGCGATGGGTGGCGACGTGCGCCCCAACCACGTCCCGGAAATCGGCTGGTATCGACTGCACACCCTCGAGGCGGCGCACCAGGACCGACTGTTCCGCCACTTCGAACGACGGCCCCAGTACGTCTTCCAGTGGCACGCATACACGTTCGCTCCGCCCCCCGGCGCGGTGCCGCTCGCGTGGACGCGCAATTGCCGCAACCAGGCCTACCGGCTCGGCGAGAGCGCGTGGGGACTGCAGTTTCACCTCGAGGCCGACGCCGCCCTGATCGGCCGCTGGCTCGCGAGCGAGGGCGGGCAGGCCGAGATCGACCGGCACTGGAGCCTGCGCCGCATCGCGCAGATCCGCGCAGCGACGCTCCGGCACCTGCCGACGGCGCAGCCGCTCAGCGATCGCGTCTTCGCGGAATTCGTGAGCCTGCTGGCGCCGCGCTCGAGAGGCGTGGTCCTGCCGTCGCGCTAGGCCGCGTCAGTCGGCGACGACCCGGCGGGATTTCTTGAGGAAGCGCGTGGTGGCCCAGCCCATCACCGCGACGACGGCGACGACCTGCAGCCACCGCGAGGTATCCGGGCGCATCGCGAGCTCGCCGTGGCGCCAGAGGTTGTACGCGACGATCGCGCACCAGACCAGGATCCACGCGGTCGGGGTGCCGTATTCCTTGACGATGACGCGCCGCCAGCGGAACTGCATGCTCGCGAAGGTCTCGCGGACGCCCGCGAGCCTGGGCACGAAGCGCGGCACCTTGCGGCAGTACTCGTCGAACGCGGCGCCGAACTTTCGGCGCAGGAAATCCTCTTCGGCCGCCACGATCGCGCGGTAGATGAACGCCGTCACCGGGATGGCGACGAGCACCGTCGTCCAGCAGTTGGACGTAATCGCCATGCCCGAGAGGATCAGGAGGTTGCCCACGTACATCGGATTGCGGCAGTGGCCGAACACGCCCTCGGTGACGAGGTCCTCCGCGTAGACCTGGCGGTTCCTGCCGCCGCGGATGATGTAGACGAGGCCGATCGTGCCAGCGCGGACGACCTGCCCCGCGAGCGCCACCAGGAGCCCGATCGCCGCCGCAACGAGGTCGTCCTGCAGCATGCGCGGCCCGGGCAGGAAGACCAGCAGGCAGGCGAGCGGAAAGACGTAGAGCCGCGTGCGGTAGAGGACGTTGCCCAGCCGGACCATCACTTGACCGCGATGATCGCGCAGAAGTTGTACCACTTGAAGAACACGTCCACGTGGCGGAAGCCCGTGCGCAGCAGCATCTCGCGGTTCTCGAGCAGCTTGTACGGCACCAGCACGTTCTCCAGCGCCTCGCGCTTCTGCGTGATCTCGAGGTCGCTGTAGCCACTGCGGCGCTTGAAGTCGTAGTAGTGCTCGATGAAGAGCCGGTTGAACAGCGACTCCTCGCCGAGCACTTTCTCGACCAGGATCAGCGCGCCGTTCTCGTTCATGCCGCGGAACACGTCCTGCAGCAGGCGCTCGCGTTGCAGCGGCCGGATGAACTGCAGGGTCAGGACCATCAGGACCAGCGATGCGTTGTCGACGCGACAGCCCTGGTTCAGGTCCTGGAAGACGAGCTCGTACGGGTGCCGGAAGCCATGCTCCTGCAGCTTGGCGCGGCACTTGACGAGCATGTCCTCGGAATTGTCCACGCCGACGAAGTTGACGCCCGGCGCCAGCAGGCGGTCGAGCTCGATCATGGTCGTGCCGGTCGAGCAGCCGAGGTCGAACACGTTCGTGCCCTCGACGGCAAAGTCGGACGCCAGCTCGCCGATCATGCGCTGCGTCTCGGCATAGAACGGCACCGACCGCAAAAGCATGTCGTCGAAGACGCTGGCGACGTCCTTGCCGAACTTGAAGTCCGCCACCCGCTCGACGGGCGCGGCGAACACCTGGTCGCGTTCCTGTGCACTCATGACGAACCCCGACGCCGGCACTGTTGTTTGGTGAAAGCCGGCGTGCCCCCGAAATGAAGCCGCGTACCTTAGCCGCGGTACTGTCCGAACACAATCACCCCGTCTGGGGGGGCTGAGCTACGAGATTGTTTCTCAAGGAGTTCTTCCGCCTCAGTCGCGACCGAGGAACATCCGGCAGGCCGGGTTCGCGGTCTCTTCGGTGTAGGCGTAGCTCAGCTCGCGCAGGTGCAGCGCGAACTCGTCCGCATCCGTCGGGGCCACCTGCACGCCCGCCAGCACGCGCCCGTAGTCGGAGCCGTGGTTGCGGTAGTGGAACAGGCTGATGTTCCAGCGCGAGCCGATCGCCTGCAGGAAGCGCAGCAACGCACCGGGGCGTTCGGGGAACTCGAAGCGGAACAGCCGCTCGTGCTCGAGCCCGTGCGCGTGTCCGCCCACCATGTAGCGCACGTGCAGCTTCGCCATCTCGTCGTCGCTCATGTCGAGCACCTTGTAGCCGGAGCCGGCCACCAGCTCGAGCAGCGACTCCTTCTCGCGCCGGCCCTCGTGCAGCGCGATGCCGACGAAGATGCGGGCGACCGAGGCGTCGTCGTACCGGTAGTTGAACTCGGTGACGCTGCGCCGGCCGAGCAGCTGGCAGAACCGCAGGAAGCTGCCGGGCTCCTCCGGGATCTCCACCGCAAGCAGCGCCTCGCGCTGCGCGCCGATGTCCGCGCGCTCCGCCACGTGCCGGAGCCGGTCGAAATTGATGTTGGCGCCCGAATTGAGCGCGACGAACGTCTTCTCCGCACACTGCTCGCGCGCCACGTACTTCTTGATGCCCGCGACGGCCAGCGCGCCCGCCGGCTCGGCGATGGTGCGGTTGTCCTCGAAGATATCCTGGATGGCGGCGCAGATCTCGTCCGTGCTCACCAGGACGACCTCGTCCACGTACTTCTGCGCGAGGCGAAACGTCTCCTCGCCCACGCGGCGCACGGCGACGCCGTCGGCGAAGATGCCGACACGGTCGAGCGTCACCCTCGCGTCCGCGCGGAGCGAGTCGTGCATGCTCGCGGCGTCCTCCGGCTCCACGCCGACGATGCGGACCTGCGGATAGAGCGACTTCACGTAGGCCGCGATGCCGGCCACCAGCCCCCCGCCGCCCACGGGCACGAAGATCGCGTCGAGCGGGCCCGAGTGCTGGCGCAGGATCTCCATGCCGATGGTGCCCTGCCCCGCGATCACGTCGGGGTCGTCGAACGGGTGGACGAAGGTGAGGCCACGCTCGCGTGCGAGCCCGACCGCGTGCTCGTAGGCGTGATCGAAATCGTCGCCGTGGAGCAGCACCTCGCCGCCGAGGTCGAACACCGCCTGCACCTTGATGTTCGGCGTGGTCTGCGGCATCACGATCACGGCCGGAATGCCGCGCCGGCGCCCTGCGAGCGCCACGCCCTGCGCATGATTGCCGGCCGAAGCGCAGATCACCCCGCGGCGCGCGACGGTCTCCGAGAGGTGCGAGACCTTGTTGTAGGCGCCGCGCAGCTTGAACGAGAAGACGGGTTGCAGGTCCTCGCGCTTGAAGAGGATCCGGTTGCCGAGGCGCCGCGACAGGCGCGGGGCCGCCTCGAGCGGCGACTCGATGGCGACGTCGTAGACGCGCGCCTTGAGGATGCGTTCGATGTAGGTCTCTTGCATGGGGAGGGAAGGCGGTGAGGGCCCGCCTAAATTAGCAGGAATGCGGCGTGCAGGCGGCGAGAAGTGGCTTCTCCTTTGCGCACGCCCACCGCATACTTTGCCCGCGCGCGGACACCACCCGACCGTCGGCTCGAAGAACTCCACGTCATGAATGATCGCGTTTCGCGCCGGGGCTTCCTCGGCGTGCTCGGCACCGGTTCACTGCTCCCGGCCGTCGCGGCGGGTCAGGCGTTCTCCGCCGTCGACGCGCCGACCGTCTCGCGCGATCTCTGGGCCTGGCTGCGTGCCCAGCTCGTGCTCGAGCCGGGCCTCGCCTGGCTCGACACCGCCGGTTTCGGGCCGGTAGTCCGCGCCGCCATGGCCCAGGGGTTCCGGACGCGCGAGCGGCAAAGCGAGGACTTCGCCGCCTTCGAGGCCGAGGCCACGAACGCCGATGCAATCCGGCGAAGGCTGGCCGACCTCGGCGATTTCATCGGCGCTGCCGCGGACGACATCGCGTTCACTTCGGGGGCCGACGAGGGCCTCAACATCGTCGCGCACGGCCTCGACCTGCAGCCCGGCGACGAGGTCATCACCACGACCCAGGATCGTCCCGGCGCCGTCTACCCGTGGCTGCTCGAGGCAAAGCGGCGCGGGATAACCGTGACGCAGGTGGCGCTGGCAGGCGTTGCGCAGTCTCCGGACGTGATCGTCGGGCGCTTCGTCTCCGCGCTCTCGGCGAGGACCCGGGTTCTGGCCTTCGCACACGTGCAGGCCACGGACGGCACCGTGATGCCGGTGCGGGAACTCTGCGCCCTCGCGCGCAGCAGGGCGCTATTCACCGTGGTGGACGGAGCGCTGGCGCCCGGGATGCTCGAGTATCGGGTCGCGGACCTCGGCTGCGACGCCTATGCACTCTCCTGCCACCACTGGCTCAACGCGCCGTATGGCACCGGGGCGCTCGTCCTCACGCGCGAAGCCCGGGCGCGCGTGTGGCCGCTCGCAGTCGTCGACCCCTCGGGCTGGCAGGCGACCGATCGTTCGGGCGCAGCGTTCTCCACGGCGGGCGCGTCGGAGGCCCAGGCCAGGTACGGCGCGCTCACGCGCTATCGCACGCCGGACCTGCAGGGGATCGCGCTCGCGCTGGAACTGCAGCGGGCGGCCAACCGCAGCCGCATCGCGTCGCGCATCCTCGAGCTCGCGACTTCCGCGCGACGGCAGCTCGCCGCGCTGCCGGGCGTCGAGCTGCTGACACCTTCGCACCCGTCGCTCTATTCGGGCATCGTCACCGCGCGTTTCGCCGGTCGCGACCACGCCGCGCTCGTGAAGTCCCTCGCGGACGAGGACCGCATCGTCGTCGGACACGTCGCGCAGAGTCCGGGCCCGGAGGCGATTCGCCTCAGCCTGCACGCGAGCAACGACTTCGACGAGATCGATCGCTGCATCAACGCGCTGCGGCGCCGCCTCTGAAAGGGATCGCGCGATGCCACGCATGGAACTTCTGATGTGCCTGATCGCGGGCTTGAGCGGCGGGCTGGTCGGCGTGCTCTGGGACGGAATGGTGTCCACGCCGCTGCTGGCGCGGCAAAGCCGCAGCCACCCGCCGTACCGCACGGCAGGCGCCGTGGCCCTGTTCGGATCCACCCTCCTGCTGGCCGCCGGTGGCGCCGCGCTCGGGTTCCTGTTCTGGCTCGGCTGGGGCCTCATCTCGCTGGTGAACGCGCCGTGGTACCTGACCGGCCTGCTGTTCGGACTCCTCACCTGGGGCGGAATCGTCGTGCCGCTGCTCGGAGGACTGGCACTGCGGCTGCAGGACTTCGGTCGCGTGGCAGCGATCCTCGCCCTGGAGTGGCTCGTGACCTGTCTCGCGATCGGGACCTTCTGCGCGCTCGCCTGGCATCGCTATGCCTGACACCGGGCGGCGCGCGGTCGCCGTGCTCACCGTCGCGCAGGCCCTGTCGGCATCCGGGATGATGACCATGACGCTGCTGGGGGGCATCCTGGGCAGCGAGCTCGCCCCTTCGCCCGAGCTCGCCACGCTCCCGGTGTCGTGCACGATCCTGGGCCTCGCGCTCACGACCATGCCAGCGGCGCTGGTCATGCAGAGGATCGGCCGCCGCCGCGCCTTCATCGCGAGCGCCCTGCTCGCGGCCGTTGCGGCCAGCGTCATCGCGTTCGCCATCGTGCAACGGCACTTCGCGCTGCTCTGCGGAGCAGCGCTGGTGCTCGGGTCGAACCTCGCGTTCCAGCTGCAGCACCGGTTCGCGGCCGCTGAAAGCGTCCCGCTGCATCGGGTGAGCCAGGCCGTCTCGCTGGTGATGATCGGCACGCTCGCCGCGGCACTGATCGGGCCGCGGGTCGCACTGGCGCTGAAGGACCTCGTCCCGGGCCACGAGTACGCCGGCTCGTTCGTCGGCGTCGCACTGCTCTGCGTCGCAACTGCCGTCACGCTCACCGCATATCGCCCAACCGCTCCATGGCCCGGTCACGACCCCTCGGGGCGCGTTCGCCCCCTCGCAGAGATCGTGCGCCAGCGCGATTACTTCACGGCGGTGCTGGCGGGCATCGTCTCCTACGCCGTGATGAGCTTCATCATGACCGCCACCCCGATCAGCATGCACGTGCACGACCACCACTCGGACTCCTCGACCGCGTGGGTGATCCAGAGTCACCTGCTCGCGATGTACGCGCCTTCGCTCTTCAGCGGACGCCTGATCGCGCGCATCGGCGTGCGCGCGGGAATGACGGCCGGCCTCGTGCTGATGCTCGGCTGCGTCCTCGTCGACACTTCAGGCCACGACCTGATGCACTACTGGTGGGGACTCGTGGCGCTCGGCGTCGGCTGGAACCTGATGTTCGTCGCCGGCACGTCGCTGCTCACGACGACCTACCGGCCGGCGGAGCGGTTCCGCGCGCAGGCGGTCAACGAGTTCGCCGTGTTCGGGTCGCAGGCGGCAGCGTCGCTGCTCGCCGGTCCCGCGATCCACGCGCTCGGCTGGCGAACGCTCAACTTCGCGGCGCTCGCGCCGCTCGGCCTGCTCGTGCTTGCGCTGCTCGCTCAGCTGGCTCAGCGGTCGAAGAACTCGCGCGCGTAGCGCGCCACCTCGGCCACGCCCGTGTCGAACAGGCCACCGTTCTGCTCGGGCAGGTCGACGCGATGGGCGTCGCGCAGCAGCGAGTCGGCGCGCATGGTCATCTCCCAGAACTCGTCGCGCGGCCGCAGCACCAGCACGGGCTGGCGCAGCAGGGGCAGTCGCTCGCCGGCGGCATAGTTGGCCGCCGCCGAAGGACCCCACGCCGCGGCGTCGCCGGCGCGCAGCGCGCCGGTCAGGTCCTCGCCGAGCCTGGACAGCGTGGCATGCACTCCCCGCGAGCGGCGTATGCGCTGCCACTCCTCCACGAGGTGCGAGCCGTCGTCCCGCGGCCGCGCCGGCCACGGGCGGGCGTTGAACGCCTCGCGTTCCTTCGCGTCGAACACCGGCACGCCGGCCAGCAGCACGCGACGCACCTGCTCCGGGCGGGCGAGCGCGAGTTCGGCCGCGGCCAGCGCGCCCGTCTGGTAGCCGAGCAGGTCGACCTGCCGCAGCCGCAGCGAATCGAGCAGGTCGCCGACGGCCCCGGCGTAGTCGGACACCGACGGCGCCGTCTCGGGCGCGTCGGATTCGCCGTATCCCGGCAGGTCCGGGGCATAGACGCTGCGATCCTTGCCGAGGTCCGGCAGCAGGCCGCGGAAGACGCGACCCGAGAGCGGGCTCGGGTGGATGCACAGGAGCGGCGTGAGTTCGTCGAACCCGCCGCTCGACGGGAATGCGGTGTGCACGTGGAGCTGGCCGAAGCGGCAGTCGACGTACATCTTGCGGAGGTGGACGGTCACGGGTGGCGACTTCCTGGTCGAGAGACTGGCATTGCGGGCGACTGTGCGGCGGGTCGTGGTTGTCACGGTTCGTGGACCTCGGGGTCGGTGGTCATCGTGCGGTCGCCATTCTCCGCGCCGCCGTCCCGGGTCACGTTGACTCAACTCTCACAAAAAGGCCGATTCACCTGACTTAATGCGCGCGCATCGTGCATCGCGGGTGCGCGCCGGCGCGTGCACCCGGTTATGTCGCACGCTCAGGTCGTGTCGAGATACCACTCGTAATCGCGGTCCGACACGAGCGCGCCGAATTTCTCGCTCTCGCGCCGCTTGATCGCGAGGAAGATGCGGTGAAAATCCGCGCCGAGCGCCCCCGCGAGAAACTCTGATTTTTCGGCGCGCTCGAGCGACGCGCGCCAGTCGGTCGGCAGGTCGCCGCGGGGCGCCTGCTCGTAGCCGTTGCCCACCACGGGCGGCCCCGGATCGATCGCACCGTCGAGGCCGTGCTGCATGCCGCTCAGTACCAGCGCCGCGACGAGATACGGGTTGGCATCCGCGCCGGCGACGCGATGCTCGACGTGGCGACTCGCGGGCGGGCCGGCCGGGACGCGCAGGCTGACGGACCGGTTGTTGACACCCCAGGTCGGCGCGACGGGCGCATAGCTCATCGCGCGGAATCGCCGGTAGGAGTTGGCGTTGGGCGCGAACACGGCCATCCCGTCCGCGAGCGTGCTGCGCAGCCCGCCGATCGCGTGCCTGAGCAGCGGCGTGCCGGCGGGATCTTCCGCCGCGAATACGTTGCGGCCCTGCGCGTCGGCGAGGCTCGCGTGCAGGTGCATGCCGGTACCCGCCATCCCGGCGAACGGCTTCGCCATGAAACAGGCGATGCAGCCGTGCCGCGCGGCGACGCCGCGGATGGCCCGCTTGAAGAGCAGTGCTTCGTCCACGGCCCGCAGCGCATCGGCCCGATGCTCGAGCGTGATCTCGAACTGGCCCGGCGCGTACTCGGACATGAGCGTCCGCACCGGAAGGCCCTGCGCCCGCGCGGCCGCATAGACGTCGTCGAACAGCGGCGACATGTCGTCGAGCCGCCCCAGGCCGTACGCGTCGATGCGGCTGCCGGAACTCTTCGACACGAAGCCGCGGGCCGGCTGCAGCCGGCCGTCGTCGCCCCGCTGCAGGAGGTAGAACTCGAGCTCCACGGCGACGACAGGGGTCAGCCCCTTGGCCTCGAGGCGTTCGACCGCGCGTGCAAGCACGTGCCGCGGGTCGGCGGCGGACGGCCGGCCGTCGAGTTCGTACATCGTGCCCAGCACCTGGGCCGTCGGGCGAGCGAGCCAGGGAGCGCGCGACAGCGATCGCGGAACCGGCCGGCAGGTCTGGTCGGCGTCACCCACCGACCACACGAGGCCCGTCTCCTCGACGTCCTCGCCGGTGATGTCGAGACCGAGGATCGAGCCCGCGACGTTGCGCCCGTTGCGGTAGAACGACTCGACCTCCTCACGCGCGATGTTCTTGCCGCGCCCGACGCCGTTCGCGTCGGTGATCACGAGCTGCACGGCCTCGATGTCCGGGTTGCGGTCGAGGAAGGCTCGCGCCTCTTCCTGGTTCATGTCGTGGGCCTTGGATGGCCGCCCGATCCGGGGGCCGGGAGATAGTGACGGAACCGCGTCGCGAGTGGCAAGCTCGCGGCTCACCGCCCTCCCGGAGATCCGCATGAAGCTCTATGGCTCGCTCGCCTCGCCCTACGTCGCCCGTGTCGTCCTGTTCGCGAAGCTGAAGGGAATCGACCTGCAGCCCCAGATGCCCGAGGGCGGGATCAAGTCGCCGGAGTACCTGGCCAAGAACCCGATGGGCAAGATGCCGACGCTCGAGGTGGACGGGCTCACGCTGCCGGAGTCCGAGGTCATCTGCGAATACCTGGAGGACGTGTACCCCGGCAGCGGCGGGCTGCCGTCGAGCCCGGCCGACCGGGCCCGGGCACGCTTGATCGCGCGCGTGCAGGACCTCTACGTCGGGCCGAGCGCGACGACCTTCATCCGCAACCTCAACCCGGCGAAACGCGACGAATCCGCCGTCGCGGGCGCGCGCGCGCTGATCGAGACCGGCTTCGGATATCTCGAACACTTCCTGACGGCCAACGACTACGCGGCCGGTCCCGAGCTGAGCATCGCCGACTGCGCGATGCTGCCGGCCTTCACGATGATGCGGAAGACCATCGTCCCGATCTTCGGGCTCGCCGACCCGACATCAGGTTCCGGGAAGCTCGGCCGCTGGTGGTCCACGGTCGCGACGGATCCGGTGACCGCGCCGTTCATCGAACAGTATTCGGCGGCCGTCGACGCGTTCATGAGGATGATGGCCGGCCGGTGACGCGCGCCGGGTGCCTGCCGGACGATCAGTCGACCCGCTCGAGGATCACTCGCAGGCGCGTTGCGGGGCGGCGCGTCTCGACCGTCACGCTGAATCGCTTCGACTGGCCCGCCGGCAAGACAGCGCGCTCCTTGTGCTCGCCGACGATCTCGCGGGCAGCGACCGAGTCGCCCGCATACGCCCGCACGAGGACGAGCAATGGCTGGTCGCTCGAAGGATCGGCGCTCACCCGGAAACTCGCGGTGCAGCGCGCGCTGCCGCAGACCCAGTTGAGGTCGCTCACGGTCGCGTCGGGGTCCCGCCGCGAGCAGGCGACGGCCAGCGCGGCCCAGGCAAGGAGCCCGAGACATCCGAGTTGATCGCGAGCGGACCGTGGCATAGCGTTCCCCGTGCTGCGACGGTGGGAGAATAGCCGAGCATGACCGAAGCGTTCACCCTGGTGCGCGATGCCCCGCTCGCGGCGTTGAACACGTTGCGCGTCGCAGCGAGCGCGAAGTATCTCGTCACGCTCAACGACGCTGCGCTCGTACCGCAGGTGCTCGAGAGCCCGGAACTGCGTGACCTGCCGCTGCTGGTGCTGGGAGAAGGCAGCAACCTGCTCTTCGCGGCGGATTTCGACGGACTCGTGCTGAGGCCGGCCTGGCGCGGCGTGCACATCATCGACGACGACGGCACTCACGCGACGGTGCGGGCGGACGCAGGCTACGGCTGGGACGCGCTCGTGGACTGGACGCTGGCGCAGCAGCTGGCCGGCCTCGAAAACCTCGCGTTGATCCCCGGCCTGGTCGGCGCAGCCCCGATCCAGAACATCGGCGCCTACGGCGCCGAGGTGCGGGAGTTCATATCCGGGGTGGAGGCCTGGGACCGCAGGCAGGGCCATCGGGTCCGGTTCGACCCGGACGCCTGCACGTTCGCCTACCGCGACAGCGTGTTCAAGCGCGATCCCGCTCGCTGGATCGTCACCGCGGTCGAGTTCCGGCTGCCGCGCGAGCGCGAGCCGAACCTGGGCTACGCGGGCGTGCGCGAGGAACTCGAGATCATGGGCTTCCGGCGGCCGACGCCCGCGCAGGTGGCGCAGGCGGTGCGCCGGCTGCGGCGGCGCAAGCTTCCGGACCCGGCGACGCTCGGCAACGCCGGCAGCTTCTTCAAGAACCCGATCGTGCCGGCCCATCGCGCGGAAGAACTGCGCGCCGCGGATCCGGCGCTGCCCGTTTATCCAGCGGGGGACGGAAGTCGCAAACTCTCCGCGGCCTGGCTGATCGAGGCCTGCGGCTGGCGAGGGTTTCGCGAGGGAGACGCCGGCGTCTCCGCGCAGCACGCGCTCGTGCTCGTGAACCACGGCCACGCCACCGGAGCGCAACTGCTAGCGCTGGCGCGTCGCGTCGCGGACTCGGTCGGGCAACGCTTCGGAGTGCGTCTCGAACCCGAGCCGCGTATCGTCGGTGCCGAATTCTGAACAGGGAGAAGAACATGCCCGCGCGTCGCCATCCTGATCCAGCCAAGCTGGCTGCCGACGTATTCGATCGCCGCGACTTCCTGACGCGCGTGAGCGCCGTCGCCAGCCTGGCCGGACTCGGTCTCGCCGCCCGCGGCGCCGCGGCTGCCGCCGAAAGTCCTTCGAGCACGATCTCGATGAACACGGACGGCACCTACCCGGTCGTGCCGCTGACGAAGGAGACGCTGAGCATCGCGGTCATGCAGACGCGCGTGCGCCCGGTGGATGCGAAGAACCCCGAGCCGGGGCGCCGCGAGAATCTCGACCACATGCTCGAGCTGATCGACAACGTCCAGAATTACGGGCCGACGAAGGACCTGCTGCTCTTCCACGAGTTTCCGATCACGGGTTTCCGCTTCGAGTGGGACCGCGCGGACGTGCTGCGCGCCGCGATCGAGCTGCCCGGGCCCGAGAGCGAGACACTCGCAAGGAAGGCGAAGCAGTATGGCTGCTACATCGTCTTCGGCTCGTATGTCCGCGACGACAAGGACTGGCCGAACCACATCCTCTCGATCACGACCATGCTCTCGCCCGACGGCCAGGTCGTCGCGAAGCACTGGAAGGCCCGCAACATCATGGGCGTGTTCACGGCCGGCCGGACGCCCATCGAGCTCATGACCTCGACGATCTACAACTGCCTGGATCGGTATACCGAGATGTACGGGGCCGACGCGGTGATCCCGGTGACGCGCACGCCGTGGGGCAACTTCTGCACGTCCTCCGTGCAGCGCGAGCCCGAGCTCTTCCGCGCCATGACGCTCAAGGGAGGCGAACTCTTCCTTCGCACGGCCACCGGCGGCTTCACGCCCGCCGACATCCAGGCCTGCGCGATGTACAACGGCGTTTACGCGGCAATCTGCAACAACGCGATCTCGCCCGGCAACCGCGGCATCTGGGAAAACGCCGGCGGCGGTGGCAGCGCGGTGTACGATCCGCGCGGCGAAATCATGGCCAAGGCCGAGTCCGGCGCCGAACAGGAAGTGGACGCGACCATCCCGATCGGCGCCTTCCGGGCGCGCCACAGGCTGCCCGAGATCAGCTGGCCGATGTACGCGCCCGTCTATGCGCGGTACGTGAGCAACTATCCGCCGAGCATGTTCACGAAGAACCTGCCGCCCACGCTGGCGGACGCGGCGAAGCTCCTGCGGGACCCGAAGAACCGGAACTGGAAGTAGAGCGGTTCGCGACCGGCGGTCGGCGGACAGCCAGTAGCCTGCGGCGCGCTACCACGGCAGTTCACGCCCGTCCCACTGCAGGAACCGGCCCGTATCGGCCGGCGTGAGTTCGGCAATGACCCTGCGCACTCCGGTCACGCTGGTCGTCACGTCGAGCTCGCCCCGCGGGCCGCCGATCTCCGTGCGTACCCATCCCGGGTGCATCGGCAGCGCGATGATGTCGCGCGGCCTCAGGTCCACGGACATCGCCTTCATCACGGCGTTGGCCGCGGCCTTGCTGCTGCGATACGCATAGAGTCCACCGAACCTGCTCTGGCCGATCGAGCCGACGACGCTCGTGAGCGTGACGATCTTCTTCTGCCGGCTCGCAGCGACATTCTCGACGAGCGCCTCCGCCATTCTCATCGGGCCGAGCACGTTCACGCGCATCGTGCGCAGCCAGTCGTCGTAGTCCGACTGGCCGAACAACTGCGTCGCCAGGCCCTTCTCCGCGAAGCTCTCGCGACCCATCGTGCCGGCGTTGTTCAGCAACAGGTCGACTGGCGTGCCGTCGAGTTCCCTTGCGAGCGTATCGATCTGGGCCGGCTCGGCGACGTCGAGGACGTGGACGGTCACGCGTCCACCCGACGCGCCTGCAAGTTCGTTGAGCGCCGTCGACTCCTCCGGCCTGCGAGCGCACGCGATGACGCGCCAGCCGTCGGCGGCGTACTGCCGGGCGAACTCGAGCCCGAGGCCGCGGCTGGCCCCGGTGATCAGGACCGTAGGCATGTCTCTTCCTTCTTCTTACCAGGCACCGACGTTGGGCATGCTCTGCCAGGGTTCCTGCGGCGGCAACGCCGCGCCCTTCTGCAGCAGCTCCACCGAAATGTCGTCGGGTGAACGCACGAACGCCATGCGGCCGTCGCGAGGCGGCCGGTTGATGGTGATGCCGTGCTCCATCAGTCGGCGGCACGCGGCGTAGATGTCGTCCACCTCGTAGGCGAGATGCCCGAAGGCCCGACCGATGCCGTACTGCTCGGGATCCCAGTTGTACGTGAGCTCGACCTGGGCCGATTCGTCGCCCGGCGCCGCGAGGAACACGAGCGTGTAGCGGCCCTGTGCGTTCTCGTAGCGGCGCACCTCGCGCAGCCCGAGCGCGTCGCAGTAGAACCTGAGTGACTGGTCGATGTCCGTCACGCGGACCATCGTGTGCAGGTATTTCATGGTCATTCGCCAGCAACGCGGGCCCTGCCCGAGGGCACCATGTTACCCCTCTATCGCAGCACGCCGCGGCCCGGATTCGGCGGGCCTTGATCGCCGACCCTGCGGCGGCGCAACCTGTGCGACCTTCGCGTCGTACCCGGACCTGCCCATGCGCCTGAACACCACCCTGGTCCTTTGCCTGTTCGCGTTCGTCGGCGCCGGCTGCGCCACCAGCGGCGGCCACGAACCGGCGGCCGGGCACGCCCATCCCAACCCGCCCGACGTCCTCGGCCGCGCCGACGCGCCGGTCACCATCATCGAGTACAGCGACCAGCAGTGCCCCTACTGCGCGCGTTTCGCCCTCGACACGTTCCCGGAGATCCGCCGCAACTACGTGGACACGGGCAAGGTGCGTTACGCGGCGAAGAACTTCCCGCTGCCGTTCCACGTGTTCGCGGTGCCCGCGGCCGTAGCGGTGCAGTGCGCGGGCGAGCAGGGCAAGTTCTGGGAGTACCGCGAAGCGCTCTTCGCGCGCCAGGCCCAGCTGCCGTCGCAACCGTACGACGCCCTCGCCGGGGAACTGAAGCTCGACGTGCAGAAGTTCTCCACCTGCCGCAGCGACGGCCGCGCGCGGGCCGCCGTCCAGGCGGATGTAGACGCCGCCCGGGCGCAAGGCATCTCCTCCACGCCCACCTTTGCCATTGGCCGCCTCGTCAACGGCCAGTTCGAGGGCGAGGTCTTCTCCGGCGCCGAGCCGTATGCAAAGTTCGCCGCGCGCATCGACGCGCACCTCGCCACCGCGAAGTGACTTCTGCGGACGGTGATCGAGCGGCGCCGACGTTCGCCGATGCGGCCCGGTTCTGGTTGCGCCTCGGCTGCATCTCATTCGGCGGACCCGCTGGCCAGATCGCGGTCATGCATCGCGAGGTCGTCGAGCGGCGCGGCTGGCTCGACGAGCACCAGTTCGCGGGCGCCCTCAACTTCTGCATGCTGCTGCCAGGGCCGGAGGCGCTGCAGCTCGCGATCTACCTGGGCTGGAGACTGCACGGACTGCGCGGCGGATTCGTGGCCGGGCTCGGTTTCATCGGGCCGGCGATCCTGCTGCTGCTCGGGCTCTCGTATTCGTACGCACGCTTCGGCGACCTGCCGGCGGCCAGCGGTATCCTGCTCGGACTGAAGGCCGCCGTCGTCGCCCTCGTGCTCCAGGCGCTGGTCGCCATTGGCCGACGGGCGCTGCGCCGGCCGCTGCACGCGGCACTCGCCATCCTCGCCTTCGTCGCGCTCGAGTGGCTGCGCCTGCCCTTTCCGCTGATCGTCCTGACCGCCGGTGCCATTGGAACTGCCGTGGCGTGGCGAGCGCCGGTCACGATGACGGCGGCAGAGAACGCGGTGGAAGTACCGTCGCGCAGCCTGGCCATCACGTTCGCGGGACTGCTGCTGTGGATCGTGCCGCTTGCACTCGTTGCGGCCTCACTCGGGGCGAGCTCGCTCTGGACGAGGCTCTATCTGTTCTTCTCGCAGGCTGCACTCGTCACGTTCGGCGGCGCCTACGCGGTACTGGGCTACGTGACGCAGCACCTGGTGCAGGACCTCGGCTGGGTGAGCGCCCGTCAGGCGGTGGACGGCCTCGCACTCGCCGAGACGACACCCGGGCCGCTGGTCATCGTGCTGCAGCTCATGGGATTCATGGCCGGCTGGAACCACCCGGGACCGCTCGCGCCAGCGGCGTCCGCGCTGCTCGCCGCACTGCTCGCCTCCTGGGCGACGTTTCTCCCGTCGTTTGTCTTCATCTTCCTGGGAGCGCCCCACGTCGAGCGACTGACGCGGGCACCGCGCATTGCATCAGGACTGGCGGCGATCACGGCGGCAGTCGTCGGCATCATCGCGACGCTGGCGCTGCTCCTGTGTCGCGTGATCCTGCTGCCCGGGGGCATCGCCGCACAGCCATCGTGGCCGGCCCTCGCGATAGCGGTCGCCGCCTGGGCGCTGCTGCGCCGGCCGAAGGTCGAACTGACGTGGGTGCTCGCAGGCGCCGCCGCGAGCGGGCTCGCCGCCCAACTGCTCGGCTGGGCTTGAGCGCCGTCAGAACATGCCGGTCGGGCCCGCTTCGGTCGGCCCGGGGCCCTTGCCCCGCTCGCGCGACTCGATGAAGTCGCCCGTGATCATTTCGTCGTAGGCCTGGCCCGGGCCGACCATCGGATAGACACCTGCGTCCGGATCGATGATCACCTCGAGGAACGCCGGGCCCTTGAACTCGACGAACTCGCGCACGACGCGGGGCACGTCTTCCTTGCGGTCGAGGCGGACGGCGAACGGGAAGCCGTCAGCCTGGGCGGCCTTCACGAAGTCCTTCTTGTGCAGCGACTTGTCGCTCGCCGACAGGCGCCCCTTGAAGAAGAGCTTCTGCCACTGCTTGACCATGCCGTCGCCGAAGTTGTTCAGCACGATCACCTTCACCGGCAGGTCGTAGGTCGTGACGGTCTCGAGCTCGCCGAGGTTCATTCGCATGCTCGCGTCGCCGTCGACGTCGATGACCAGCCGGTCGCGGCGCGCGAACTGCGCACCGATCGCCGCCGGCAGTCCGAAGCCCATCGTGCCCATGCTGCCCGACGTGAGCCACTGCCGGGGCTCGCGGAAGTCGAAGTACTGCGCGGCCCACATCTGGTGCTGGCCCACGCCGGTCGCGATGATCGCCTCGCCCTTCGTCAGGCGGTTGACCTCCTCGATCACGTAGTAGGGCTGGATCAGCGTGCTCGCGCGGTCGTAGTTCATCGCGTGCGTGCGGCGGAGCCCGTCGAGGTAGGCATGCCACCTCGACCAGTCGCGCTTGAATCCGGCGCGCTTCGCGTGGGCGAGCAGCGCGTCGAGCGCCGCCGGCAGGAGCCCGATGTGGCTCCAGTGCACCCGCTTGACCTTGTTCACCTCGGAAGCGTCCACGTCGAGGTGCACGATTTTCTTCGCGTTCCTCGCGAACTTGTCCGGCACGCCGGCGACGCGATCGTCGAAGCGCGCACCGAGCGCGACCAGGAAATCGCAATCGTCCACGGCGTAGTTCGCGAACGCAGCGCCGTGCATGCCGAGCATGCGCATCGAAAGCGGGTGCGTCGTGTCGACGGCGCCGATGCCCATCAGCGTCGTCACG
>JBBIVG010000002.1:7718-9261 GCA_037439865.1 Nevskiaceae bacterium | reverse complement strand
TGAACGCGAGGTGGTTATTTGCGTCCTTGAAGGGGATGCCCAGCTCGCCCGCGAACCGGCGCAGCGCCGCGGAGGCCTCGCCATTGATGACGCCGCCGCCGGCATAGATGAGCGGCCGCTCCGACTCCGCGAGCATCGCGAGGAACGACTCGCACTGCGCCTCGGTGAGCGCGTTCTCCTTCAGCGACTTCATGCGGTGGTAGTAGCCACGCATGTCGAGGTAGCCCTCGCCCTTGAACGGCCCCTGCCAGTTCTGCACGTCCTTCGGCACGTCGATCACGACCGGTCCCGGGCGCCCTGTGCGCGCGATGTCGAACGCCGTGCGGACCGTCGCCTCGAGCCGCTCGGGATCGGTGACGAGGAAGCAGTGCTTCGCGACCGAACCCATGATGTTGGCGACCGGCGCCTCCTGGAACGCGTCGGTGCCGATCGCGGCGGTGGGGACCTGGCCGCAGATCACCACGATCGGCACGGAATCGGCGGCGCAATCGCGGACCGGCGTGACGGTGTTGGTCGCACCCGGGCCGGACGTGACCATGCACACACCCACGCGGCCACTCGCGCGCGCGTACCCCGCCGCCATGAACCCGGCGCCCTGCTCGTTCGCGGGTACGATCAGCGGTATCGGCGCGGGCTTGCCCGCGGCCGTGTGCTCGAGGTTGTGGCGGAAGACGGCGTCGTACGTCGGAAGGATGGCGCCGCCGCTGTAGCCGAAGATGGTGTCCATGCCCTCGTCGGCGAGGACCTGCACGATGATCTCCGCGCCGGTCATGACCTGGCCGGCCTTGGGATGGGCCGCGTGACCCACGGTGGCGTGGCTCTGTTTCACGGGAAAATCCTGCCGGGGCGCCCCGGAAATTCATGTTGCGCTGCAACCGAGACTAGCAGCACCCCCCCGTACGCGTCCATCTAGGCGGGCGGGGCCCCATCCCCTATGCTTCTCGGCAGGACCGGCGCGCTGCCGCACCGCAAAACGCTGGTGAATCATCGGGTTACGAGCACACCGCGGAGCCTTTCCGCAGGCGGGTGGACCGTGAAAAGCATGCGCCACATCATTTCCGTCACGCTGCAGAACGAGGTCGGCGCGCTCGCCCGGGTCGCCGGGATGTTCTCGACCCGCGGCTACAACATCGAGTCGCTCAGCGTGGCGCCGACGGACGACCCGGCCGTCTCGCGCCTGACGCTGGTCACCACCGGCAACGAAGCCGTCATCCACCAGATCTCGAACCAGCTGCTCAAGCTCGTGGACGTCGTGGACGTCGAGGACGTGACGCGCGAGGAACACTTCGAGCGCGAGTTGCTGCTCATCAAGGTGAAGGGCAAGGCGACGCAGGTCGGCTCGCTCTGGTCGGCAACCCAGCGAGCCGCGGGGCGCGTGTTGTGGGACGCGGCCGACAGCTTCACCATCGAGCTCACCAGCAGCGAGGCGGACATCAACCGCTTCATCGCCGAGGTCGCCAACTACGGCGAGGTGCTCGAGGTCGTGCGCAGCGGCGCGCTGGCGATCCAGAAGGGCAAGGAAGTCCTCGAGTCCTGAGCCGCC
>JBBIVG010000002.1:1192-7618 GCA_037439865.1 Nevskiaceae bacterium | reverse complement strand
TGCACGAACCGGCCGATCGCGGCCGGCGACGTGTCGTCGTTCCGGAAAAGCCCGATGCGGTATACGACGCTCGAGTTGCCGAGCTTCTCGAGCGCAAGCCCGGCGTGGATCGTATCGGGGAACGACAGCTCGCGCAGGAAGCGGCAACTCGTCTCCGCCACGATGCCGATGGCCGGCAGGTCGCGGATGTCGGTGCCGCTCGCCTCGATCAGGTAGCCGTTCACCGTCGTATCGAAGTACGAGTAGTAAACGACGTTGTTGACGTGGCCGTAGTGGTCGTTGTCCATCCAGCGTGACGTGATCGTCCGCAGGACGGGGAATTCGCTGCGCTGCTCGGGCAGGGCACGGCCGCTCGTTTCGCTCATCTCAGCTTGCTCTTCATGCGCGCGTCGTGTGACAGCGCGGGATGCGCCAGACATTAGCCTGCGCGCTCGGCATGGGGAAGGGGTCGGCGAGACCGTCATGCCGCATGGACGCGGCATGCGAGCTTACACGGATGTACTTGCAGCGTGTCTCACCGGCCCCTTCCCCATGCCGAATGCGCAGGCCACTGTAATGACGCGCTTCCGCACGCCGCGCTATGCTCGCGCGCATGAAGACCAGAGCTGCAGTACTGAGAGAAATGGGGCTGCCTGCGCCGTACGCCGCGACGCGCCCGCTCGCGATCGAGCAGGTGGAACTCGATCCGCCGGGCGAGGGAGAGGTGCTCGTGCGCATTCGAGCGGCTGGCCTGTGCCACTCCGACCTGTCGGTCATCGACGGCAACCGGCCGCGGCCGATGCCGATGGTGCTCGGCCACGAAGCGGCGGGTGTCGTCGAGGAGGTCGGGCACGGCGTCACGGCGCTCAGGCCCGGCGACCACGTCGTTGCCGCATTCGTGCCGAGCTGCGGCCACTGCATTCCCTGCGCGACCGGCCGCCCTGCGCTGTGCGAGCCCGGCTTCAAGTCGAACTCCGCGGGCACGCTGCTTTCGGGCGCGCGCAGGCTGCACGACAGCCATGGCCCGCTCAACCACCATCTCGGCGTGTCCGGCTTCGCCCAGCACGCCGTGCTGGCCGCGAATTCACTGGTCCGCGTGCCGTCCGACCTGCCGTTCGCCGAGGCGGCGCTCTTCGGTTGTGCGGTGATCACGGGTGTCGGCGCGGTGGTCAACACGGCGGCGATGCCACACGGCGCATCCGCTGCGGTCATTGGTCTCGGCGGCGTCGGGCTCGCCGCGCTGCTCGCGGCACGCATGCTCGACGCCGAGCAGATCGTGGCCGTGGACATGAACGAGCGCAAGCTCGCCGTTGCCCGGGAACTTGGCGCGACCCTCACCGTCAACGCGGCCGATCCGGACGCCGCGGAGAAGATCCGCACGGCGACCCGCGGTGGCGTGGCCTGCGCCTTCGAGATGGCAGGCTCCACCCGCGCGCTCGAGCTGGCGTACAAGATCACGGCCCGCGGCGGCACGACCGTCACCGCGGGCCTGCCGCACCCGCAGCAGCAGTTCACGATCCAGCACGTGAGCCTCGTTGCCGAGGAACGCACGCTGAAGGGCAGCTACCTCGGCAGCTGCGTGCCGTCGCGCGACATCCCGCACTACATCGACTGGTACCGCGCGGGTCGCCTGCCGGTGAACCGGCTGCTGAGCGAGCGCATACGCCTCGAGGAGATCAACGCCGGCTTCGACCGTCTCGCGGCGGGCGAGTCCATCCGCCAGGTGGTCGAGATCGCCTGATGGCGGGCTCGAGCGCGCCTTCGCCGGCACGCATCGTCCTGCTCGACTTCGACGACGATGCCGAGGCGGCGCTGTGGAAGCCGGTCGACGACGGCGTCATGGGCGGCGTCTCCCGCAGTTCGCTGACGCTCACCGGGCCCGGCATCGCTCGCTTCGGCGGCGACGTGTCGCTCGAGAACTTCGGCGGGTTCGCTTCCGTCCGCACGCCGCCCCGGGCCTGGGAAACCGCGAACGCCACCGCGTTCGTGCTGCGCGTCCGCGGCGACGGCCACGCTTACAAGTTCGCGGTTCGAACCGACGATCGATTCGACGGCATCCAGTATCAGTCGAGGTTCACGCCGCGTCCCGGCGACTGGAGCGAAGTACGGCTGCCCCTGGACTCCTTCGTCCCTACGTTCCGCGGTCGACGGATTCCGCTCGTGCCGTCGCTCGGACCGAGCCACGTGCGGGCGCTGGGTCTCATGATCAGCGACAGGCAAGCGGGGCCGTTCGAGCTGCTCGTGGACTGGATAGCGGTGGAAACGCGCTAGAAGCTGCCCTTGGTCTCGATGAGCAGCTGGACCTTGTCGATGGACGAGTCGCCGTCGAGCGGGAACGCGAGATCGATGTGCACTACGTTGCCGAAGGCGGAGCGGCTCGACCCGAGCCTGAGCCCGATGCCGACGTCCTTCAGCAGCCCGAGGCTCGTCTCGCCGGTCACGTCCGTGCCCCACGTGCGGCCCATGTCGAAGAACGCAGCGCCGCCGACGCGGAACAGGCGGAACGGATACCAGTCGGTGTAGTACCGCTGCTCGAGCGTGAGCAGCGCGCGGGCGGTACCCGCCTGGTAGCGCAGCGGATAGCCGCGCAGTCCGTTGTCGCCGCCCAGGCTCAACTGCTGGTCATGGTCGAGCTGCTCCGTCACCGTGCCGGAGATGTCGGCGAAGAACTTGCTCTTCGAGGACGTGGCCCAGTAGTAACGCGCCTCGCCACCGAGGATGCCGTTCCTGATCTCGCCGTGCTCGTAGCGTCCCGACGCCCAGGCGGAACCGAACAGCGACTGCCTCGGCGTCAGGTCCACGCCGTCCTGTGCGAACGAAGACAGCAGCACCGCATTCGTCAGCGACCCCATGCCCTGCGCCGCGTAGCCGAGCCGGACCCAGCCGTCGAACCCGACGAGCACGTCCTCGGTGCGAATGATCTGGTCCTGGTTGACGCGCTCCTGGAACGCGTCCTGCTGTAGTTCGAAGGCGAGCCACGGGTACACGAACTTTCGGTCGACGGGCAGCGGGCCCGCCAGCGGTTGGCCTTCCACCGGTTCGAATGTGTCCTCCTGGTAGGTCGCGCCCAGCGTCCAGCGCCGCACCCAGCCGTTCCTGAGTCCCGGGGACCAGCCCCGCCAGATCTGGTAGAGCTGGTCGTGCTGGCTGAATTCGCCGACCCTGTGGCCGAGTTCGTATCGGTCGTTGACGAACGTGCTGTCGTTCAGCACCGTGCCCGCCGACCAGCGGGTGTCGAGCGCATAAAACGGCCGCTCGAGGCGGACGTACTTCGTGCTGCCATCGGTCGCGTCGCTGTAGGTCACTGCGAAGCGATTGAAGGCGTGCAGGAAGTGGGGGTCGTAGTACGCGAACGTCCAGGTATCGCGGTACACGTTGCTGTCCCACGCGACCTGGACCTTGCGCCCGAGCCCGAGCAGGTTCTGCTCCTCCACGTGGACGTTGAATTCGTTCGTGCCGCCCGCGCGCCCGAAGTTGATCCCGGGGTTCAGCGTCCAGATGTCGAAGGTGCGCACCTCCAGGTCCACGGTGTGGCCGTCGAACGCGATCGCCCTGATCCTGGCGTCGTAGAGGTACGCGTTGGTGCGGAGATTGCGCTCCGTCTCCTGGACGAGCCGGTGGTCGTAGAGGTCGCCGCTCGCGAAGAGCAGCTGCGCGCGAATGACCTGCGGCCGGGTCTTGATGTGCAGCTTGTTCGCCGTGCGGTAGAGCCAGCCGCTCTCGCCCTTGATGCTCGGGTCGAAGATGTTCTCGGGAACGACCGTGATCTTGCCGATCACCGCGCCCAGCCGTTCGAGCTCGGCCGGCGCCGGGACCGACGGCGCGGGCGACGGCGGGTAAGCCGGGTCGCTCGCTGCGCCGGCGAGACCGGCGGCGAGGCAGGCGAGCAGCCACGCCGCGCAGCGTGCCGGAACGCGCGCGATTCGTGTGGCGCGCACGAGGCTCCCGCGCTACGGGATCAGGACCGTGGACCCGATCGTGCGCCGCCCCTCGAGGTCCCGGTGCGCCTGCGCCACGTCCTGCAGCGCGTAGGTCTGCCCGATCTCGATGCGCACCACTCCCCGGCCGATCACGTCGAACAGCTCGCGCGCGGCGCGCACGAGGTCCGCCCGCCGTGCGATGTAGTGGAACAGGGTCGGCCGCGTCAGGAACAGCGAGCCGCGCTTGCTCAACTCGAGCGGCTGGATCGCGGGCGCGGGGCCCGAGGCGTTGCCGTAGCTCACCATCAGCCCGAGCGGCCGCAGTGAGTCTAGCGAAGCGAAGAACGTGTCCTTGCCGATCGAGTCGTACACGACGTCGGCGCCCGCGCCGCCCGTGATCTCCTTGACCCTGGCGGCGAGATCGTCACGGCCCAGCACGAGCGCGTGGTGACAGCCGTGCCGGCGCGCGATCTCGGCCTTCGCGTCACTGCCGACGACGCCGATGACGTTCGCGCCGACGTGGCGCGCCCACTGCGAAGCGATGAGTCCGACGCCGCCAGCGGCCGCGTGGACCACCACCGTGTCGCCCTTGCGAACCCGGAAGGTGCGCCGCAGGAGGAAGTGCGCCGTGAGGCCCTTCAGCATGGACGCCGCCGCGAGGCGATCGCTCACGCCGTCCGGGATCGCGACGAGCCGGTCGGCCGGCATGAGGCGCCGCTGGGCATAGGCGCCCGCCTGCCCCGAGACGTAGGCCACGCGGTCGCCGACCGACAGGCCGCGCACTCCGGGCCCGATCGCCTCGACCACGCCCGCGCCCTCGCGGCCGAGACCGCTCGGCAACGCGTTCGGATACAGGCCCGTGCGCTCATAGACGTCGATGAAATTGAGGCCGACGGCTGTCTGGCGGATGAGCGCCTCGCCTCGGCCGGGCTCGCCGGGTTCGAACGGCTCCCACTGCATGACTTCGGGGCCGCCGTAAGCGTGGATGCGGATGGCGTGCGACATGGAAATCGGATGGTGACCAGCGGTGAGCGGATAGTGAAGAACGGCGTCGCCCCGGGCAATCGCGGTTCTACTGACCGCTATCCGCTAATCGCTATCCGCTGCCCCGAGCGGCGCTTCCGCGATGACCAGGTCCGCCACGGGCGTCCCGCCCACGAGGTGCTGCTCGATGATGCGGTCGAGGTTCGCGGGCGTGCAGTCGCGGTACCAGGTGCCTTCGGGGTAAACGACGGCAATCGGGCCGGCCGTGCAGACCCGCAGACAGTCGGCCTTGGTTCGCAGGACGCCGCCCTCGGCGTCCTGAAGCCCGAGTTCCCGGAGACGGCGCTTCAGGTGTTCCCAGCTCAGCTCGGCCTGGTCGCGGGGCGCGCATTTTCCGCCCACACACAAGAAGACGTGCCGGGCCTGCCGGCCCAGCTTCAGTTTCTGGAGGGCGGATTCGAGCGGGTCGGGCAAGCCGTCAGAGGGCCTGGTCGTCGGCCTCGCCCGTGCGGATGCGGATGGCGCGCTCCAGGTCGGAGATGAAGATCTTGCCGTCGCCGACCTTGCCGGTGCGGGCCGCGGCGACGATCGCCTCGACGACCTGGTCCACCAGCGAGTCCTTCACCGCGACCTCGATCCGGGTCTTCGGCACGAAGTCCACGACGTACTCGGCGCCACGGTACAGCTCGGTGTGGCCGCGTTGCCGCCCGAAGCCCTTGACCTCCGTCACCGTCATGCCGGATACGCCGAGTTCCGACAGGGCGGCGCGCACGTCGTCCAGCTTGAAGGGTTTGATGATTGCGCTGATCAGCTTCATAGGGCTCTGGCTCCTGAACTTTGCGTCATTCTGCGGCGGAGATCGCTCCAGCCAATATGCAGAAACCGTGCCGACCCCGGGAAGGCGGCGAATTCCCGTGCAGCCGGCCCCCGCCCGCACCAGCATGGAGCGCGGACCCGACCGCCCTGCCCGACCGTGGTGCGCCGGGACCCGGCAAGCATAGCCACGGGCCGGGCGGCGCGCGACGACTATCTTAGCCGGAGTGGCCTGTATATTAAGGGGACATCCAGGAAGAACAATGACCGGAACGTTCGTCGTCGTCGGTGCGAGCCACGCCTCGGTACAGGCCATCGACACCCTGCGTCGCGAGGGGCATGCCGGGTCGATCGTCCTCGTGGGTGACGAGCCCCACCTCCCCTATAACCGGCCGCCGCTGTCGAAGAAATTCCTGTCGGGCGAGCTCGAGCGCGACCGTCTCCTGCTGCGCAGCCCCCAGTTCTACGAACAGGCCCGGGTGGACACCCGGCTCGGCATGCGGGTCACCGCCATCGACCGCGGGTCGCGCCGGCTGCGCCTCAGTGACGGCGGGGAACTCACCTACGACAAGCTGCTCCTGTGCGTCGGGGGCCGGCCGCGGATGCTCGACGTGCCGGGCCACGACCTCGCGGGGATCCACTGCCTGAGGACGATCGCCGACGTGGACGCCATCCGCGCCGACCTGCCCGCCGACTTCGAGGCCGCGATGGGCGTTCTCCAGTACGACTC
>JBBIVG010000002.1:0-1182 GCA_037439865.1 Nevskiaceae bacterium | reverse complement strand
GTGGTCGTGGGCGCCGGCTACATCGGCCTCGAGGCGGCGGCGAGCGCCCGGCATCTCGGGCTCGAGGTCACTGTGCTCGAGATGACGGACCGCCCGCTGAGCCGCGTCGTCGCCCCCGAGCTCTCGGCTTTCTACACGCGGCGCCACCAGCGGGAAGGCGTCCAGATCCACTGCGGCATGTCGGTGACCGCCTTCGAGGGCGACGGGCGCGTCGGCGCCGTGGCCTGCGGCGAGCAGAGGTTCCCGGCGGACCTCGTGATCGTGGGAGTCGGCATCCTGCCGGAGGTGAGCCTCGCCGCCGCGGCCGGCATCCGCTGCGAAAACGGCGTCTGGGTGGACGAGCACTGCCAGACGTCGGACCCGAACATCTACGCGGCCGGCGACTGCACGAACCATCCGAGCGTCCGTTACGGACGGCGCGTGCGCCTCGAATCCGTGGACAACGCCGTCGAGCAGGCCAAGACCGCCGCCGCGAACATGTGCGGCAGGCCGGCGCGCCACGAGCACGTGCCGTGGTTCTGGTCCGACCAGTACGACCTCAAGCTGCAGATCGCGGGACTGTCCGAGGGCTACGACCAGGCCGTGCTGCGGGGCAACCCGGATTCGGGCGGTTTCGCCCTGTATTACCTTGCCGGCGGCGAGCTGCTGGCCGTGGACGCCGTCAACAGCCCGCGCGATTTCATGACCGGCAAGAAGTGGATCGCCGAGCGCAAGCACCCGGATCCGGCGAGGCTCGCCGACCCGGCCATCGACATCAAGACCCTCTGAGAACGAAGCATGAGCGCAACCTCGAAGAAGACGGGCAAGACCCTGGTGAGCGACGATGCCTCGCGAGCCTTCCTCGCAACGTTGGCCCAGTGGACCGGCGGGCTGTCCCCGCAGGCCTTCGGGGGCGCCTGGCTCAATGTCCTGACGCGGCTCGCGATCGCCCCCGGCCGCCAGGCCGCCGTTGCGCGCTCCGCGCTCCAGAAGTCCCTCGCGCTCGCCCAGTTCGCGGGCCATGCCGTGCGCGGGGGCGCGAACCCGCCGGCGCGGGGGCTGCAACTGGTCGCAGCCGACTGGCGGTCGCTGGCGCTGGACCTGCCGCCGGCCCTGGCCGCCGCGGACGGACTGGTCGTCCATCCCGTGACCGGTCTGCGCCTGCTGGACCCTTCACTGGCGGGGCAGCCGGCATCGCTGGCT
>JBBIVG010000001.1:32268-43263 GCA_037439865.1 Nevskiaceae bacterium | reverse complement strand
CCTCCGCCTGGTCGTACTCGTAGACGATCTCGTACTGGCCGGGAACGTCGGTGGTGCGCGTCTTCCCGAAGGTCACCGGGGTGCCGGCGATGTTCTGCAGCTCGATTGCGACGTGCTCGAGCACGTGGCCGAGCCATGTGCCTTCGTCCTCGCGCATGCGCCGGAAGAAGCCGCCCGGCTCGTTGTAGGAGCAGCCGTGCTCCGCGAGGCCGGGCAGCGCCTCGGCGAGCGCGTCGATGAATGCGTTGCCGAGGCGGGCGGTGGGCCACTGCTCGAGGTGACCGAGGTCGAGCTCGAGCCGGATGACCGGAAAGTGCGCGTACAGCGACGGGCCGACGTAAACGGAACGGTCCAGGATGCGCATCGCGGGCTTCCACTCCCCCAGGGTGGCCAAGCAGCCGATCATGTCATACCGCGACGCGGGCGCGTAGCGCAGGTGAGACGACGGAGCCTTGGCTGGTGCGTCGCTGCGTTGGGCCCATCCGGGGTCTCGCGGCCGGGACGCCGTGAAGCCGAATCCCTGGCGGCTCCGGCCGCGGCGTCCATGCCGCGGACGGCCCGGCCACGAGACCCCGGATGGGCCCAAACGCAGCGCGGAGCACGATTCCAGGCTTCGCGGCTGCCGCGACCAGTTGCCCGACTCTGTCCAGCGTGAGCGATGGCGCGCGCGGCGTTCCCGTTCGGGGTGTTCTTCCCGGGCCGTGCGCGGCATGGACGCCGCGCCCGGAGCCCACACGGACGTGCTCGTGGCGTCCCGGGAAGAACACCCCGAACGGGAACCGGCCGCGCGGGTCGCGCTATTCCTTAGGCTGCACCAGCGCACCGGCCTGAGCGAGGCGGCTGTGAAGGTTGAATGTGGCGCCCGCGACGAGGACGTGCAGCTTGAGCCCGAGCATGCAAACGGGCTGCCCTTCGCTGACGGCATCCATGGAGGAGTAGGTCACCTCCGACGCGTCCACCACCGTCACGCCGCCGCTGCCCTCCACCTCGACCGTCTCGTCGGGTCCGATGAAGGCCGCCGTGTCCTCGTCGAGGCCGATGCCGACGGCGAACGGGTTGTAGGCGAGCGCGGTGAGGAGGCGTCCCAGCCGGTCCCGCTGGCGGAAGTGCTGGTCGATGATGAAGCGGTTAGTAAGGCCGAGCCCGGGCGCCAGGCGCACGCTGCCCGAAATCACGGACGAGCCCTCGTCACCGAAGGCGATCATGTGCTCGCTCAGGATGCTGGCGCCCGCGCTGGTGCCGCCGACCGTCACGCCATTCGCGTTCCGGGCGCGGATCAGCTTCGCCACCGGGGTGCCTCCGAGCAGCGTCGTGAGGCGCAACTGGTTGCCGCCGGTGAAGAAGATCCCCGTCGCTTCCTCGAGCCGGCGCAGGCGCCCCGGCTCCTGGCAGTCGCGGCGCGTGTCGAAGTCCATCACGGCGACGCGCGAGGCGCCGATGTCGGCAAAGAGTTTCTCGTAGCGAGGGCCAGTCTCGTGCAGTCGGCTCGCGGTCGGGATGACGACGATATCGGCGTCGCGACCGCCCGAGACGCGCACGAAGCGCTCGAGGATGTGGCGGTCGTTTTCCTTGTTCTCTGCGCCGCCGATCGGGACGATCCAGCCGCGCGTCTGGCCTTCAGGGACGATGCTGGGCATGGGTGGCTGGGTCCTCGATCGGTGGTTCAGGCTTCAAAGGTCCCGCGGCGGACGGGGGAGCCGTTCCGGACGTGCACCTGGCCGCGAACGATGACGGTGTGTGCGCCATCCTTCGCGTCGAGCGCGACGAGATCGGCATCGCCGCCGACCGTGATCTCGCCCTTCCCGGCCAGGCGCAGCAAGCGGGCGGGATTCGTCGTGAAGGCCGGCAGCGCTCGTTCCAGCGGCACGCCGGCCGCGAGCAACTCGCGGATCGTGCTGAGCAGTGCGCCGGCGGAGCCGACGTCCATCCTCGAGACGCGACCGTCCGTGTCGAAGCACGGCAGACACCCTCCGGCGTCGGAGCTCACCGTCACGCGCTCGGCGGGTGCGCCGGAATCGAGATAGCGGCGGAGCGCGTCGGCCGCCGAATACGCGTCCTCGCCCTCCTCCACCGGGAACGCGGTGATGTCGACCGTGCATCCGGCTCTCGCAAGCGCAACGGCCTCGTCGAACAGCGCCCGACGCCGGTTGACGTGCGTGGGGTTGAAGACGCGCGCCGGCAGCTCGCTCTCCGCGATGGCGCGACGCACGAGATCGAGGCCTCGCGCACCGTCGCCCATGTGCAGGTGCAGGACGCCGGCCTTGCCGGTCATGAGACCCGCGACATGCGAGTCAGCCGCGAGGCGCAGGATTTCGTCCAGCGTGGGCTGGCTCGAGCGGTGGTCGCTGATCGCCAGCTCACCGACGCCGAGCAGCGGCTCGATGAACACCAGGTCACCGCGCACGCTGCCGGTGAGCGTCATCGGAGGCACGTGGTAACCGCCCGTGTACGCCCACGCGCTGAGGCCTTCCTCGCGCAGGGCGTGGACCGTCGCAACGAGGTCGCGCGTGGTGCGGGCGACGTCGTCCGTGCCCAGCAGCCCGATCACTGTCGTCACGCCGGCCGTCGTGAAGCGCGTGAGCGGCACGGGTGGCACTCGCGTGCGGAAGCCAGCCTCGCCGCCGCCGCCGGTGACGTGGACGTGACCGTCGATCAGGCCCGGGATGAGCCGACGTCCCTCGAGATCGATCGTGTCCGAGACCGCCCGAAGTGCGGCGGGCAGTTCCGTGAGCTCGGAGCCGGCTCCGACCCACAGTACCTTGCCGCCGCCGAGCAGGAGGTTGCGCAGGCCGAGCGGCCGTGGCGCGAACGTGTCGGCGTTTCGAATCAGCAGCATGCGGGCGGCATGATGCCCGACAACGGCCCGGATCCCAAGATCAGCCTCGCGACGCTCCGACCCGAACCGCATCGCGAGCCCACGCGGCAAAGGAGTCGGCGTCCTCGATCACGTCCGCAGGAACCTCGTAATACGCGATGCTCGCGTCCGGCCTGTCGGCGAACGGCCGGAACGGTCCCATGCCGCGATCGACGAAGCGGCCGCGCGTGCTCTCGTCCACTTTCAGGTAGACGACGTTGCGGGCGACGATCGCGAAGAAGACATCGCCTGCGTACAGGCCCACTGCCCCGAACATACGTCTCGACCGCAATCGACCGAGGCCGGCGAGCTGTTCGAGCACGTAGCCGAGGAAGCTGTCCGTGACCGCCATGCGCGACAGTCTAACGCCGCGCAGCCAAGGCGCCGCGACATGCCGCAGAGCCCGGGTCCATGCGGCGGCCGCCGACGGCCAGGAATTGCCAGGCGTACGTCCCGTCGCCAAGGGTCAATTCGAGTACCCCGTGACGCTCGATCCGAGCGCGACTCTGGTACGGCGGCCTCCAGAAGCCGTGCAGCCAGGCGCCGCCCGTGCCGACCACGAATTCCCGGATGCCGTCCTGCACGGCGCGACCGTCCGCATCGAGCGGATCGAAGGACTCGTAGAAGTGCTCGTGCCCGTTCAGGACGACGTCGGCGTGGTGTGCATCGAGCAGTTCCCAGAAGCGCCGCATGTGCCGGCCCGAACCGCGGTGAAAGCCGGACGAGAACAAGGGCGCGTGCCACATGGCGAGCAGACACTTGGCCCGCGGCTGATCCTCCAGCGTCGCCTTCAGCCACTGGTACTGGCGGTCGAGGCCCGCGCTCGATTGCTCGCTGTCGAGCCCGATGACGAGCCAGTCCGCGAGTCGGCGCGCGAAGTAGCCGTCGGGACCGGCGGCGCCACCGAAGTATGCGTGGAACGCATCGGCGCGGTGATCGACGTAGTCGTGATTCCCGGGAACGGCCCAGGTCGTGCCGCGGTGAACGCCCCAGGTCGGCTGGTAGCAGTTCGCGAGCGTCTCGCCGGTCGCATGGCTGTAGGCGGTGTCGCCCAGCACGAACACGCGCGCACCCGGCGGAATCAGGCTCGCGGTCCGCGCCGCATCCGATTCGTTCGTGGCATCGTACCGGCAATCCGCGATGTCGCCGGCCGCAAAGACCTTGATCGGGTCCGCGTGAGACGGCAGGAACTGCAGGCCGAACAGCAGGACCGCGAGGCGCGTGACGTATAACATCGGCGCCATTCGATCCGTTGAGCCTCATCGATGTCAAACCCGGCCCGAATCGCGCTCGTTCGCGGCGTCAGTCCCGCCATGCAGCGCTGCGAACTCACGCACCTCGCGCGCGAGCCGATCGACGTGGCCATGGCCGAGGTGCAGCACGCGCGTTATGCGCAGGCCCTCGTGTCGCTCGGTTGCCGGCTGCTCGAGCTTGCGGCGGAACCCGACCTGCCCGACTCCGTGTTCGTCGAGGACACGGCGGTCGTGCTCGACGAGGTCGCAGTCCTGACCCGCCCTGGAGCGAAGTCGCGCCAGCCCGAGGTCGCATCCGTGGCTCGCGTGCTCGAACGCTGGCGGCCGTGCGTGCGCGTCGAGGCGCCAGGCACGCTCGACGGCGGCGACGTGCTGCCCATCGGTCGCGATGTGTTCGTCGGACAATCGGGTCGTTCGAACAGCGAGGGGGTTCGCCAATTGGCCGCGGCGATTGCGCCGTTCGGCTATCGGACCGTTCCCGTACCCGTGCGCGGCTGCCTGCATCTCAAGAGCGCGGTGACGCTGGTGGGCCCCGACACGCTGCTGGTCAACGATGCCTGGGTCGATCGCAGCCACTGGCCGGGAATGGCGTTCATTACCGTCGCGCCGGACGAGCCGCACGCGGCCAACGCGCTCTGGATCGGCGACGCGGTGATATTCCCGGCGTCTGTCCCGGGCACGCGCGCGCGACTCGAGGCCGCGGGACTGCGTGTCATCCCGCTCGACGTCTCGGAGATCCAGAAGGCCGAGGGCGGAGTGACCTGCTGCAGCGTGATTTTCGGCGCCTGAGCGGCGTCAGCCCGGCGTGTAGCAGAAGCAATTGAGCTTGTTGCCGTCGAGATCGCGGAAATAGGCGGCATAGAAACCTGCCGTGCCGCGCGGCCCCGGCGCACCTTCGTCCGTGCCGCCGAGTTCGAGCGCCTTGCGATACATGGCGTCCACCTTCGCGTTGCTGTCCACGACCAGCGCGACCATGACGCCGTTGCCGACCGTCGCGGCCTTGCCGTCCCACGGCTTGCAGACACCTAGCGACGGCTTGTCGGGCGCGACCGCCCACGCGATGAACCGATCCGACTCCATGAACCGTCCGGCGCCGATCTCGGCCATCAGCGCGTCGTAGAAGCGCGCGGCGCGCGCCAGGTCGTTGGTACCGAGGGTGACGTAACCGATCATCGGATTCTCCGGAAGTGGGACGAGGACATTCCTCCCCGACGCGGGGGAATGTCCCCGTGCATGGCCTGGAATGCTGCCTACTGGCTCACGTGTTTCAACAGGTCCGCAGCGCTCACCGGACCGTAGGCGAATGTATCGGTGTGCCTGCTGATGTACTGACGCATGACCAGTCCGGCCGCCATTCCCGTCTTCTGGCCGTGCTTCTTCGCGACCTCGTCCACCTTCTTGTCCTGATCGGGCGTGGTCGCGGGCGAGATCGCGACGTAGTCCCACGCGTCCCCGTCCTGGTGCGCGTACCACTGGGTCGCGCCGACACCGGCCTCCTTGGCGACCGCGTCCTGGGCGGCGGCCCACTTCAGGAAATCGACGTGCTTGCCCGGAGCGACGTAATAGATCGAGACGATCACCGTGCCGGCGTCCGCCGCCAGGGTGAGCGAAGCGGGTGCGACGGCCAGTAGAACGGTTCCCACGGCGGCGCAAAGCAGCCCTTTCAGTGCATTCATCTTGATTCCCCCTGCTTGTTGTTGGCGGCCCGGGGGCCGCTTCTTCGGACGGCAGCAGTCTACGCCGATCACCCACTGCCACAAGAGCGCCCCCCGGGCCACAATAGCCGCGACAAGAGGAGAATGACCGCCGTGGCCGACCAGATGCCCGTGAAGCCTCCCGGACCGTCCCTGCTCGAGCGCGTCGAGGGTGCGGAGAAGCTGTTTCTCTCCGGACGCCGGCACCGCGAGGCGGACCTTGCCAGCGCCGTGCGTTTCTTCCTGGAATTTCTCGAGGCGTTCGAAAGCTTCGAGGCCACCGAGCCGTGCGTCACGGTCTTCGGGTCATCGCGATTCGACGAGAGTCATCCCTATTACCAGCGCGCCCGCGAGATAGGCCGCGCGCTCGCGAAGGCCGGCTATGCGGTGATGACCGGTGGCGGGTCGGGAATCATGGAAGCCGCGAACCGGGGTGCAAAGGAAGCCGGCGGCCTGAGCCTCGGCTGCAACATCCAGCTGCCCCGCGAGCAGAAGCCGAACAAGTACCTCGACCGTTTCATCCAGTTCGAGCACTTCTTCGCGCGCAAGGTGATGTTCGTCAAGTACTCGCGGGCGTTCGTCGTCATGCCCGGAGGATTCGGCACCCTCGACGAGACGATGGAAATCGCGACGCTGATGCAGACGAACAAGCTGAACCACTTCCCGCTCGTCGCCGTCGGCCGGGACTTCTGGGACCCGTTCGATACGTTCGTGCGCGAGGCGATGCTGAAGCTCGGTACCGTCAGCGAGGAGGAGGTCCGCGTGATCCACCGCGCGGAGACGGCGGAGGAAGTCGTCGCGCTCGTCCGCACCGGCGACGAAAAATAGGTGCCACGCACCGAATTTCCGTCGTCGACGGAAATTCGGTGCCTGGCACCTATTTTTCGTCAGCGATCAAGCAGCGCGACGACGTTGTCGAAGCTGCGGGCGCGCGCGGCGTCGCTGGCAGCCACGCCATCGCGATTGCGCAGCTTGCGGCTGGCGCCCGCGTCGAGCAGCGCCTGCACGGTCTCCACGTTGCCTGACTGGCTCGCCAGGATCAGCGCCGTGTCACCCAGCCGGTTCTGCACATTCGCATCCGCCCCTGCGGAGAGCAACCGGCGGACCGTGCTCGCGTGACCGCTCATCGCCGCGAGCGTGAGGGGCGTATCCCCGGATCGCGTCTTTGACGCCACGTTGGCGCCCGCGCGAATGAGCCGATCCACCACCGCCGTGTGACCACGCGCGGCAGCGCACGCGAGCGGGGTCACACCGTTCGAGTCCGCCGCATCGATCGTCGCCCCCGCCTTGAGGAGCAGCGGAACGGTCGCCGCCGCATCTGCACAGGATGCGTACCAGAGCGACGTACGTCCCGACGCGTCCGCCGCGGAGACCGTGGCCCGGGCATCGATGAGCCGCGCGGCGATCTCGGCCTGGTCGCGCGCCGCCGCGATTGCGAGAGCCGCTGCGCCAGCCGAGCTGTGCGCGTTCGGATCCGCACCCGCCGCCAGCAGCAGCGACGCTGAACGAGCGTCGCCGTTCTCGACCGCGACGATGAGCGGCGGCGCGGCTTGGGGCCCGTGCGCGTTCGGATCCGCGCCGTGCTTCAGAAGAACCTCGAGCGCCGACGCGTGTCCGAGCGCCGCGGCGTACTGCAGAGCGGTCGCGCCCTGGGCATCGGTCTTCGCGACGCTCGCCCCTGCGCCGAGGAGCATCGCGACCGACTGGCTCGAGTCCGACGCGACGGCAGCCATCAGGGCCGTCTGCCCGTCCGGCGCGGCCGTGTTCGCATCGGCGCCCTGCGCGAGCAGGTCGCGCAGGCGTGACGGATCCTTCCGGGTTGCGGCGACTACCACGTCCGGCCAGCCCGCGTATGCGTCGGTCGCAGAGCGAGGCAGCCGGTCCAAGGGACCCGCCGCGCCCGTCGAAACCGGCGCCCGCACCGGCGCCGAGCCCGCAGCGCGCAGGTCCTTCGACTGCTGTGACCGACCGCTGCGGGCCGCGTACGCGAGCGCGGTGTTGCCGCCATGATCCGTCGCCGTCACGCTCGCCTTCGCCTGCAGGAGTCGCGTGCAGGGCTCGGGCGACTCGGCGGCGCACGCGAGCATCAGTGGCGTCACGCCGTATCGATCCGCCGCATCGACCTTCGCTCCGCGGGACAGCAGCAACCCGACGGCCTCGCCCTCGCCGCCGTCGGCAGCGTGATGCAGCGCCGTGCGGCCGAAGTCGTCGACGGAATTCACGCGCTCGTTGGTGGCAAGAGCCTCGAGCAGCGCCAGGTCACCGCGCCGCGCCGCCCTCCAGAATTCGGCCCGGCGCAACGATTCATCGGCCAGGCCGTCCTGCGGGCGAACTTCGAGAGGCAGGACGCCCCGCTGGAGCAGGTCGCGCGCAGCCGGATCGCCGAGGGCCGCCGCTCTCTCGAGCCAGCGCCTTGCACCCGCCGGATCGCGCGGCTCGCCCGTAGCGAGCATGGCCGCCAGCGCGTAGGCCGCCCTCGCCTGCCCCTGGCCCGCGGCGGACTCGAAGAGCTTCTGCGCCTGCCCCGGTTCGGAAGCGGGCACGAGATCCGCAAGCAGCATCGAACCCAGCAGGTACTTCGCCTCCGCGTCGTCACGCGCCGCTTGCGCGGACAGCAATTGCGCGGCGAGCGGGTAGTCCTTGACCCGGATCGCGGCCTTGGCGGGCTCGAGCGCGTCGGCCGAACGGGTCTCTTGTGCCGCCAGGGCGCTCGTACCCACCGTCCCTGCACACGAGCAGAGCAGCACCGCCGCGAAGGTCGCGTTCGGCAGGAATGTGCACCGCTCATGCCGTCCCATACTTGGTCTCCACGTCGACGCCGATGCTGCGGAGAAAGTCCGCCGGGAGGATGCCGCCCGCACTGACGATGACCGCGTCGTTCGGGAGTTCGCGCTCGACATCGCCGCGGGCGACGAGCACGCGGTCCCGTTCGATGCGCTTCACTTCCGACCCGAACAGCACCTCGATGCGGCCAGACTGCATCGCGGCCGTCGCGCGCTCGCGGTTGCGCGGCTTCGCCCTCGCGAAAGCCTCGCCACGATAGGAAAGCGTCACGGTCCGCGCGCCGGACTCCGCGATGCTGAGCGCCGCTTCGAGCGCACTGTCGCCACCGCCCACGACAAGCACGTCCTGCCCGGCATACTGCTCGGGATCAATGAGGCGATAAACGACCTTGGGAAGTTCCTCGCCCGCCACACCGAGCTTGCGGGGCGTGCCGCGCCGGCCGATGGCGAGCAGCACGCTCGACGTCCGGTACTCGGCCTTCGTCGTGCGGACCACGAAGCCGCTGCCTTGTCGCAGGATCGCCTCGACCCGCTCCTGGTAGCGGATCTGCAGTCCGGCCTTGCTTTCGATGTCCCGCCAGAAGCCGAGCAGCGCTTCCTTCGAGGTCTGGCCGAAGCGCATCTTGCCGACGAGCGGCAGTGTCACGGGCGAAGTCATGACGAGCTTGGCGCGCGGGTACTGGAAAACGCTGCCTCCGAGAGACTCCTGCTCGATCGTGGCGAACCTCATGCCGTGCGACCTCGCGGTCAGCGAGGCCGCGAGCCCCGCCGGACCCGCGCCGACGATCACGAGATCGAGTGCGTCGCCGCCACGCGGCCGACGCCGGTGAATCGCGTCCACCGCCTGCCGGCCCTGCGTGAGCGCGTTTCGGATGAGGCCCATGCCGCCGAGTTCGCCGGCGATGTAGACCCCCGGCACCGACGTCTCGAAGTCGGGGTTCAGCAGCGGGATGTCCACGCCGCGCTTCGCTGAGCCGAACACGAGCGAGATCGCGTCGGCCGGGCACGCCGTGCGACAGGCTCCGTGCCCGATGCAGTCGGACGGGCTCACGAGCTGCGCCTTGTTGCCGATGAGTCCGAGCACGTGGTGCTCCGGCTGCTCCGGGCAGGCCTTCACGCACGACCCGCAGCCGATGCACTTCAGCGCGTCGATCACGGGATGGAGCGACACCGGCTCGGCGAGGCCCGCCGCAGCGGCCCGGTCCCGCACGGCGACGTGCGTGCGCTCGGCCCGCTGGCGACGGCCGAGGTACCAGCCCCAGATGACGGCCAGCGGTGCCCCGTACACCAGCAGGAAGGCGTAGTTCATGGGGCAAGGACTCTAGCCGAGAGCCTCGCAACCGAGCAGCAGGAAACGTCGCCAAATGAGAATTGCTGCTCACCAACGCGGTCACCGTTCACAGATTTGACAATTCGCCGGCCCGCCGCGGTGCATCCGCATCGCCCGCAACGTAGCCTCGGTGCCGCAAGACCAACAACGGATCGGGAGAATCACCATGTCGACGGGTGCCATTGCGTCGAGCACACGGAGCGGGTTCATCCTCGGCCTTTCGGCCGGGGTGGTCCTCGCGTCGGCATTTTTCCTGCTGCGCGGCGAGCGTGCTGCGCCCGCCGAAGCCAGCGCGAGCACGAACACCCCGGCCCCGTCGGCCACGTCCGTCGGCACGCACTCCATGGCGGCAAGCGGTGACAAGGCCGGCTCCATGGAAGCCGCGACCCTGGCCCTGAAGGCCCGTCTCGCCGCGAACGGCGGACCCGACGACCAGTGGGAACTGCTCGCGCAGTCCTACGACTTCCTCGGGCGCGGCGAGGAAGCGAAGCTCGCCCGCCAGCACAAGGTCGCGGCGGGAATCGATCTCCGCGACACGATCGCGGTCAGCGCGATGATGCTGTCTGCAAACCGCGCCACCGCCAGTGCAGCCTCGGCCAGTTCCGCGCGTGCGCCGTCGAACGACGCAGCTGCCCGGATCGCAAGCGCGGAACAGCATCGTCGCAATCGCGAATTCAAGGAAGCGTGCGCCGACTACGCCGCGGTCGTGCGGCTGGGCGCCATGACCGCCGACACCTGGGCCGACTATGCCGACGCGCAGGCCTCCCTCGCCGGCAGTCTCGCCGGGGAGCCTGAGCAGGCCATTGCCAAGGCGCTCGCTCTCGACCCGCAACACACGAAGGCCCTCTGGCTGAAGGCAAGCCTCGCGCACGAGCAGCGCCGGTACGCGGAGGCGCTCGCGACGTGGCGGCAACTGCTGGCGCTCGTGCCGGCAGGCTCCTCGGACGCCCGGATCGTCGAGGCGAACATCGCCGAGGCGACGCGTCTCGCAAAGGGCTGAGGCTCGACCATGTCGGCACGACTGCAGCGGCAGGCGCTTCCTGCCCTCGGTGCGGATGACGCGGCCGAAGGGCCGGGCATC
>JBBIVG010000001.1:27519-32168 GCA_037439865.1 Nevskiaceae bacterium | reverse complement strand
GTCCTCGTGCTCTTCCACTCGAACTTCAGCCTCGGCGCGACGAACAGCAACGTCGCGCTGGCCTGCATGCTGTCGTGTCGGGCAGCGGCCTCTTCGGCCGCTACTTCTACTCGCGCATCCACCACGGGCTGCACGGCCGTCGCGCGAGCCTGGCGGAACTGAAGGACTATGCCGAGAAGCTCCGCTGGGTGACGACCAACGTCGAGTTCCTGCCCGACCTCGTCGCTCGGATCGAAGCCGAGGAGCGCGGCATCGTCCGACGCTGCGAGCGCCTGCCCCTGCTCGCGCGGCCGCCGCTCTGCGCTCTCGGCACCCTGCTCGCCCGGCGCCACCTGCGTCGATACGTGGTCCAGTCGCTGCAAGGGCCCGCCGGCAGGAGCGACGACCGGGGCCGTCGGTCGAACCTCGTCGAGACGGCCGCCGGCTACATCGACGACCGGCTGTCCGCCACCCGCCGGGTGATCGAGTTCGCGGCGTTCGAGCGCCTGTTCTCGCTGTGGCACGCGCTGCACCTGCCGCTGTTCATGATGCTGCTGATCGCCGGCATCGTGCACGTCGTCGCGGTCCACGTGTACTGAGCGGTCCCGGGACGCGAATGCGACATGTGCGCGCTCTCCTCGGCCTGGTGGTCCTGATGCTGGCAAGCACGGCGCCCCGGCTTGCGCCCGCTGCCGGCCTCGAGACCCTCATCATGCCCGGCAAGGTCACGAGCACCCACGCCAAGGTCGAGCAGGACTGCTCGCAGTGCCACGATCGCGCGGACCGCAGCCGGCAGGCGGCGCTCTGCATGAACTGCCACAAGGACGTCGCCGCGGACGTGCGCGCGCATGCCGGTTTCCACGGGCGGCTGCCGTCCATCGACACCGCGCAGTGCAAGGCCTGTCACACCGAGCACCTCGGGCGCGATGCGGACATCGTCAAGCTGAGCACGCCCGCGTTCGATCACTCGAAGACCGACTTCGCCCTCGCCGGCGCGCATTCGTCGGCCGACTGTGCCGCCTGCCACAAGCCTGGCCGCAAGTACCGCGAGGCACCGTCCGGCTGTGCCGACTGCCACCGTTCCGACGACCCGCACGGCGGCAAGCTGGGTACCGGCTGCGGCACGTGCCACGAGCCCTCGGCCTGGAGCCGCGTTCGGTTCGATCACGACAAGACTCGCTTCGTGCTACGCGACGCCCATCGGGACGTCTCGTGCACGGCATGCCACCCGGGCAACCGCTACGCCGGCACGCCATCGGCCTGCGCGTCGTGCCATGCGCCGGATGACGTGCACCGCGGCACGCGCGGCCAGGACTGCGCGAGCTGCCACACGACCGTCGCGTGGAAGACCTCGAAATTCGACCATGCGAAGGAAGCGCACTTCCCGCTGACCGGGGCGCACGCGCAACTCGACTGCAAGGGCTGCCACACGACCGCGAACCTGAAGGACCCCCTGCCGAAGGACTGCATCGGCTGTCACCGCCCGGACGACGCTCACGCGACGCGCTTCGGCACCGCCTGCGAGAAGTGCCACGGGACCTCCGCCTGGAGACCGTCGACGTTCAGCCACGCGCGCGACGGCCGGTTCGAGCTCGTCGGCAGTCACGCGAAACTCGGCTGCAACGCGTGCCACTCGGCGGTGGTGGCGCAGCAGAAGCTCGGCACCGACTGCGTCGCGTGCCATCGGACGACCGACGCTCATGCCGGCAAGCTCGGCACGGATTGCGCCCGCTGCCATGGCGTCGAGTCCTGGCGCACGGGCGTCACGTTCGATCACGACCTCACGTCCTACCCGCTGGTCGGGCTCCACGTCGCCGTTCCCTGCCACGCATGCCACGCGACGCCGGCGTTCAAGGGCGCTCAGCGCGACTGCAACGGCTGCCACCAGCGCGACGACCGCCACAAGGGCGCGCTCGGCAAGGACTGCGAAGCCTGTCATTCGCCGAACGGCTGGGCGCTCTGGCAGTTCGACCACGGCAAGGTGACGAAATTCGAGCTCACCGGCGCGCACGCGAGCGTCGCGTGCGCAGGCTGCCACAAGCAGCCAGCCGAGACGGTGAAGCTCAGCGGCGACTGCGCGTCATGCCACTCGCGGGACGACGTGCATCTCGGCCAGTACGGCCGCCAGTGCCAGCGCTGCCACGGGACGTCCACGTTCAAGGGCGCGCGCCTGCAATAGGAGGCCCGGACATGAGCAAGCTCCAACGGCTCGTCGTTCTATGCCTGCTGGCGATTGCAGGCCACGGCGCTCTTGCGCAGGGTGCGGGATCCAGCTTCGATCACGTGACGACCGGCTACGAACTCACGGGGGCGCACCGGCTGCAGGCCTGCGAGTCGTGCCACGTGGACGCCGTGTTCCAGGGCACGCCGCGCGCGTGCGCGGCCTGCCATTCGCAGGGCTCGCGCATCGGGGCGACGCCGAAGAACTCCGGCCACATCCGCAGCACCGAGCAGTGCGACGCGTGCCACACCACCTCGGCGTGGTCCCCGGCGACGCGCTTCGACCACGAGCAGACCCAGGGCACGTGCTCGTCCTGCCACAACAACGCCCAGGTCCCTGGCAAGCCGGCCGGCCACATCGCGACGACCATGGAGTGCAGCGCGTGCCACGGCACCGCGGCCTGGAGCCCGTCGAAATTCGACCACGGCAGCGTTTCGGGCGACTGCGCCTCATGCCACACCCCGGGCGGAACCGCCACGGCCAAGGGTCCCTCGCACCTGCAGACGAGTAACGCCTGCGATGCCTGCCACACCGTAGGGGCCTGGGCGCCCACGGCGCGCGTCGACCACACGCAGGTGAGTGGCACCTGCGCCTCGTGCCACGACGGCACGCACGCCACGGGCAAGAGTACGACACACATTCCGAGCGCTGACGGTTGCGAGTCATGCCACGCGACCTCGGCCTGGCGCCCGGCGCGCTTCGACCACGCGGGCGTCACCGAGCGTTGCGTCACCTGTCACGACGGGGTCAAGGCGACCGGCGTCGGCACGAAGCACATCAAGGCCACGACCTCCTGCGACGCGTGCCACGCGACCGTCGCCTGGAAGCCGGTGACCCGCGTGGACCATGCCAATGTGCTGGGCAGCTGTTCGTCCTGCCACAACGGCACGCTCGCCACCGGCCAGAGCGCCAATCACATCGTGACCCGCGCCGAGTGCGACAGCTGTCATTCGAGCACGGCCTGGAAGCCGGCGAAGTTCGATCACTCGGGGTACGTGAACAATTGCGCGAGCTGCCACGACGGCACGCGCGCCAAGGGCAAGAACACGACCCACCTGCGGACGACCGACTCGTGCGAGTCCTGCCACGTCATCGCTGGCTGGAAGCCGGTCTCCACGGTCGATCACACGCAGGTACTCGGGACCTGCGCTTCCTGCCACGACGGTACCGCTGCGAGCGGCAAGTCCGCTAACCACATCCCGACCGACGGCGCGTGCAGCAACTGCCACACGACCAACGCCTGGAAGCCAGCCAAGTTCAGCCACGACGGCGTGACGGCGACGTGCATCAGCTGCCATGACGGCACCCGCGCGACCGGCAAGAGCACGACGCACATCCAGTCGAGCAACGGCTGCCAGTCCTGCCATTCGACGGTCAGCTGGCGCCCGGTCACGCACGTCGACCATACGCAGGTCACCGGGAGCTGCTATTCCTGCCATAACGGGACCACGGCGAGTGGCAAGCACCCCGCGCACCTGACGACCAGCAACGACTGCGCCGCATGTCACGCGACCCAGGCGTGGAAGCCAGCCACGCGCGTCGATCACGCCAGCGTGCTCGGCACCTGCAGCAGCTGCCACGACGGGAAGATCGCCACCGGCAAGACGGCGAACCACATCGTGACCCGTGCCGAGTGCGGGGACTGCCACGCGACGTCGGCGTGGAAGCCGGCTCGGTTCGACCACTCCTCGATCACCGAGGCCTGCTCGGCGTGCCACGACGGCGTCAAGGCAACGGGCAAGACCGCGAGCCACATCCCGACGACGGCCGAGTGCGGAACCTGCCACGCGACTGCGGCGTGGAAGCCTGCGCGGTTCTCGCATGACGGCATCACCGCCGCCTGCGTCACGTGCCACGACGGCGTCAAGCAGACGGGCAAGAGCACCACCCACATCCAGTCGACCGACAGCTGCCAGGCCTGTCACTCGACGACGGGCTGGCGCCCGGTCGTGAAGGTGGACCACGCGCAGGTATCGGGCAGCTGCTACTCCTGCCACAACGGCACCTCTGCCACGGGCAAGAACACGGCGCATATCCAGTCCACCAACAACTGTGCGGCCTGCCACGCAACGACGGCGTGGAAGCCGGCAACCTCCGTGGATCACGGCGAAGTAACCGGAAGCTGCTTCTCCTGTCACAACGGGACCGCGGCCACCGGCAAGCCCGTCAATCACATCGTGAGCAGCGACGACTGCGCCGCCTGCCACACGCCGTCGGCCTGGAAGCCGGCGAAGTGGGACCACACGGGCATCGTGGACAAGTGCTCGAGCTGCCACGACGGCGTCAAGGCCACGGGCAGGACGGCGACGCACCTCGCGACGACCGCCGCCTGCGAAGCCTGTCACTCGGTCTCGGGCTGGAAGCCCGCCACCCGCGTCGACCACGCTCAGGTGATCGGCACGTGCAGCTCCTGCCACGACGGCGCGAAGGCGCCTGGCAAGGGGCCCAA
>JBBIVG010000001.1:26743-27477 GCA_037439865.1 Nevskiaceae bacterium | reverse complement strand
GCATGGAAGCCGGCGAACTTCACGCACGCCGGAATCACATCAGGGTGTGCGACCTGCCACGACGGCATCAAGGCGACCGGCAAGTCGGCCACGCACCTGTTCACGAGCGCGGCGTGCGAGGCCTGCCACTCGACGAGCGCGTGGAAGCCCGCGACCCGCGTGGACCACGCCGAGGTGCTCGGCACGTGCTCGAGCTGCCACAACGGGGCCAAGGCCACCGGGAAGCCCGTCAATCACATCGTCACCAACGCCGAGTGCGGCAGCTGCCACGGCACGACCGCCTGGAAACCCGCGACCGGCTTCGACCACTCGGGCGTCACGGGCAACTGCTACAGCTGCCACGACGGAGTCAAAGCCACCGGCAAGGGTGCGTCGCACATCGCGACCGATACCAGCTGCGAAAGCTGCCACGCGACGAGCGCGTGGAAGCCGGCCCTGCGCGTCGATCACGGCCACGTCTCCGGCATCTGCTCGACCTGCCACAACGGTTCGACGGCCACGGGCAAGGGGACGAACCACATTCCGACCACCCAGGAGTGCGGCAGCTGCCACTCGACGCTGGCGTGGGTGCCGGCGAATTTCACGCACACGGGCATCACCTCGAACTGCTCGAGCTGCCACGACGGCGTCAAGGCCACGGGCAAGAACGCCGCCCACATCTTCACCACGGCTGTCTGCGAAGCGTGCCATGCGACCTCGGCTTGGAAGCCGGCGACCCGCGTGGACCACGCGCA
>JBBIVG010000001.1:0-26715 GCA_037439865.1 Nevskiaceae bacterium | reverse complement strand
TTCGAGCTGCCACAACGGCTCGAAGGCGACGGGCAAGCCCACGAACCACATCACGACGTCGGCCGAATGCGGCAACTGTCACTCGACCACCGCGTGGAAGCCGGCCACGGGCTTCACGCACGATGGAATCACTGGCAACTGCTACAGCTGCCACAACGGCGTGAACGCCGGCGGCAAGAACGCCACGCATCTGCAGACGAGCAACCTCTGCGAGTCCTGCCATTCGCCCGCCGGCTGGAAGCCCGCCGTGCGCGTGGACCACAGCCAGGTGATCGGCAGCTGCTACTCCTGCCACAACGGCACGAACGCCACCGGCAAGAACGCCACGCACATCACGAGCGACACGAGCTGCGACGCCTGCCACACCACCACCGCGTGGAAGCCGGCAGTGCGCGTCGACCACAACCACGTCACGGGTACGTGCTCAAGCTGCCACAACGGGGTACAGGCTCCGGGCAAGCCGACCAACCACATCCCCACGACGCAGGAGTGTGGCGCCTGCCATTCGACCCTCGCCTGGCTACCGGCTGCCTTCGACCACACCGGCGTCACGAGCGGCTGCAAGAACTGCCACAACGGCACGACCGCGAGCGGTCCGTCGACCGGCCACATGACCTTCCCGGTCAACAACTTCGACTGCAACAAGTGCCACACGACGACGGCCTGGTCGCCGAACACGTTCAGGCACCTCGCCGGCGGCGGGTACCCCGGTGACCATCGCGTCGCATTGACGTGCACGAGCTGCCACGCGACCAACACCGATGCGGCCACCTGGCGAGCTCCCGCCTACAAGCCGGACTGCGCGGGCTGCCACGCGAGCCGCTTCAAGCCCGATCCGCACAAGAAGTACGGCGACGTGAAGTACACGGTGAGCGAGCTTCGCAACTGCTCCGGCGCGTGCCACATCTACACCGACTCGACGCTGACGACGATCGCGACGCGTCGCTCGGGACCTGAGCACCGCATCACCGACACGGAGTTCCACTGATGCGGCTCGGCACGCAAAGGCTCGCGTCTCTGGCCCTGCTCGTGCTGCTCGGCAACCCGGCGGCCGCGCAGGTCGCCGGGCGGCTGATCGACGAGGTCAGCGTCGGCGAGCAGGATGGCTACGCGACGGTCACCTTCGTGTTCGGCTGCAACGTGCAGTACGTCAGCCACGTACCGGCGAGCAGCGGTGACACGGTGCGAGTACGGCTCGTCCCGGGCCCGGACTGCGGGTCGCCCGCGGCGGGCTGGATCGTGCCGCCGCCGCTCGACCCGCGCGGCGTGATCCGGGCGGTGGACGTCGATCGCACTATGGGCCGCAACGTGGACCTCGCGATTCGCTGGTCGAAGTCGGAGCAGTTCGTGCTGGTCCCTTCGACGAACCGGCGGGGCCTGCGGATCCTGCTCGTGCGGCCCGAGGTGGACCGTTCCAGCGTGAGCGTGAAGGAGGTGACCGGCAGCGTCTCGGTCTATGCCGTCAACCTCGACGCCTCGCAGCAGCCGTACGACGCGGCCTCCATCGCGGCGGCGCAGCAGTTGACCGGCGTGAATGCCTACGTCTCGGAAACCACCGTCGACGGGCAGAAGTGGTACCGGTTGCGCGCCGGTCCGTTCGTCGCCGAGTCCGATGCACGCAAGGTCCTGGTCGCTGCGCGAACTCGCTACCCGAAGGCCTGGCTCGCGGTGTCCGACGACCCGAAGATGAGCAAGACCGGGCTGCCGGACGCCGTCGGCAGCGTGCAGACGGTCGCGACTCCGGGCAATGCCACGCTGACCCAGCAGGACATCGACCAGACGATGAAGCGCGCGCAGGAGATGATGCGGCGCAAGGACTACGTGGTGGCGATCCAGCTACTCACGCGCCTCACGGAGCAGCCAGAATTTCCGCAGCGCGCGCAGGCCCAGGAACTGCTGGGACTGGCCCGGGAGCGCAACGGCCAGCTCGCCCACGCAAAGGCCGAGTACGAGGAGTATCTCCGGCGCTATCCGGATGGCGAGGCGGCCGACCGCGTGTCGAAGCGGTTGCGTGCGATCACGTTCGCGGCGAGCCCCGCCAGCGCCCAGGCGCGTACGGCTGCTGCTGACGAGTCGAAGTGGAAGGTCTACGGTGGCATATCCCAGACCTACCGCCGGGACTCGAGCACCTTCGACAACGGCACGGTGTCGAGGAACTCGACCACGCAGGACGCGATCCTCAACGACGTGGCGCTGGCCGCGCGCCGCAGCGGCGAGCGCTACGATGTCGCGATGCGGGTGAGCGGTGCGTACGGCATCGACATGATGTCGAACGGCCCCGGCAACCAGGGCACGTTGACGCTGCTGTTCGCGGAGCTCCGCGACCGCGTGCTCGACTGGACGGTGCGCGGCGGCCGTCAGTCGGGCAGCCTCGGTGGATTGATCGGCACCTTCGACGGCCTGTACGGCGGCTACCAGGTCGCGCCGAAGATGCGGCTCAACGCGTACCTCGGCTACCCCGTCAATTCCGCTCGCTCGGCGCCGTCCTCCGACCAGACGTTCTATGCGTTGTCGGCCGACTTCGGCACGTTCGCCGAGGCCTGGGATCTCTCGCTCTACGCGATCGACCAGACCTACACCGGGTACACGGACCGCCAGGCGATCGGCACGGAGCTGCGCTACTTCCGGCCGGGCCTGACGTTCGTCGGTCTCGCCGACTACGACATTCACTTCGGCGACCTGAACGACGTACTGCTGCTCGGCACGGCAGCGCTCCCCGCCCGCTGGACGATGAGCGTGAACTACGACCATCGCAAGAGCCCGGGACTGAGCCTCCGTAATGCCCTGATCGGGCAATCCGTGCGCACCTTCGACCAGCTGTTCGACCTCTTTTCCGCATCGCAGATCGAGCAGCTGGCACAGGACCGGACGGCGGAGTCGGACACCTACACCGTGTCGCTTTCGCGGCCTTTCGGCGAGCGCTGGCAGTGGTCACTGGACCTCTCGGGCATGAGCATCAGCGCGACGCCTGCTTCGGGCGGCGTCGACGCGACGGCGGCTTCCGGGACGGACTTCATCGTCTCGACGCAGGCGCTCGGCTACGGGCTCTTCGGGCGCGGCGATGTGTCCTCTCTCGGCTTGCAGTACCAGACCGGAGAGGCGACCGACACGATCTCGCTCGGGCTCTACACGCAGCTGCCGGTCGGCGAGATGTGGCGCCTCAGCCCGCGGATCCGGTTCGACCAGCGCCAGTTCCACACCGACGGCTCGACGCAGCTGCTGTACGCGCCCGGGCTGCGCGCCGAGATGCGCTGGCAGCGGTTCTGGCTCGAGCTCGAGGGCGGCGCCGAGATCGGCCAGCGCTCGCTCGGCGATTCGAGCGCCGACACCACCCGCTATTACTTCAGTCTCGGATACCGCTATGACTTGTGATTTACGGGCAAGGCCGCGAATCCTGCGCGATTGCATCGTCGCGATCGTAGTGCTGTCGGCGGGCGGATGCGTCTCTCCGTCGCAAGAGGGTACGCGGGAGTATCTAGACGAGACGACCGCCGTGACCGTGACCGTAGCATCGGGGGAACTCGTCTTCGCCCGTGAGCGGCCCGATCTCGCCGTCCACGCGCGCGACTACCTGACGCTGGTCCCCATCGACGTCAATCGCGCCGGCACGCACCGGCAGTACTTCTACGGGTTCGTCTGGTCGACGATCGACAAGCGCGGCTCGCGAGCCGACGACGCTCCGTCTGGTCGGTTCGAGATCGTCGCGGACGACCGGCTCATTCCGCTGGTGCCTGTAATCGCGCCCCCCCGGCAGCTTGGGCTGGCGGAACCGCCCGTCCGCGCGCCGTCGAGGTCGGCGCGACTGGTCGTTGCCGAGACCGACCACGAGACGCTAGGGTTTCTCGCGACGGCCTCCTCCATCCGCGCGATCCTGCACGAGAACGGGCTCGACGAGAGTTACGAGCTGTGGACGCGCAGCCCGGGCTCCCTCCTCGCCCTGCGGTAGGATAATTCGGTGCCAGGCACCAATTTCCTTACGCGGCTTCTTTCGGCGCCTCCGGTGCCGCCTTCACCGCCGCCGCCGGGTGCTCATAGTCGTTCTTCTGCCAGTCGCGGTACTGCGGCGGGATCGGGTTGATCGCGCCCGCGGCCAGCCAGTCGAGCTTGCCGTCCATGAGCAGGCCCGTGACCTTGTTGTACAGGCCGTTGTAGTTGCTCTTCACCGCGCGGAAGTTGCCCTCGATGTGCCGGCGCGCCTCGCGGCAGAAGAGATCCGCCAGTTCCTGCGGCGACTGGTCGGCCGGGTTGGCCGCCAGGAGGTGGTCGGCGTACGACAGCGTCGCGCCCATCACGAACAAGTCCACGCCGATGTCCACGAAGTTGCCGAGGATGATCTGCTCCCTCTCGAGCTTCGGCCCGTACTTCGCCATCGTCGCGAACAGCCGCCGTGCCAGCAGCTTCGACGTCTTCGCCGCGTAGGCCAGGTGCTTGCGGTTCTTCTCGTTCAGGTGCTTCGCATCGAGGTGGCTGCCCGACTCAGGGACGAACAGCTTCGGCAGCCACGTCGAGTAGAAGCCCGCCGCCTTCATCATCGCCTCGCGCTTCGAGACCTTCTGCCCCGGCTTCGGCTGCAGGATCGGCATGACGAGCTTGAAGTGCGTGTCGAGCGCCTCGCGCGCCATGATCAGGTGCATGACCTGCGACGAGCCCTCGAAGATCCGGTTGATGCGCGCGTCGCGCAGCCCCATCTCGACGGCCGTGGGACGCTCGCCGCGCGCGTACAGCGACTTCGCGCGCTCATAGCCGCGACCGCCGCGCACCTGCACGTAGTCGTCGTACATTTTCCACAGCGTCTCGGAACACCAGTACTTCGCAGCCGCCGCCTCGAGGCGGATGTCGGCATTCTTGTGGTCGGCGAACGAGCACGCGACCTGCACCATCGCCTTCATCGCGAAGAGCTGGGCCATGTAGTTGGCGGCCATCTTCGCCACGGCCTGGTGCTTGCCGACCGGCTGGCCCCACTGTTGCCGCGTCGACGTCCACCACTTCGCGTCCTCGACCAGCGCCATGCCGCCGCCGATCGCCGCGGCCGGAATGCCCAGCCGGCCTACGTTCAGCGTCGCGAGCGCGATCTTGAGGCCCTCGCCTGTCTTGCCGATCAGGTTCTCCACCGGGACCTTGACGTCCTTGAACGCGACGACGCCGTTCGCGAGCCCGCGCAGGCCCATGAAGCGGGAGCGCCGTACGCGCTCGACGCCCGGCCATGCCGTCTCGACGACGAAGCACGAGATCTGGGGCAGCGTCCTGCCATCGGGCAAGACCTTGTCCGGCGTCCGCGCGAGCACGGCGATCAGCGTCGTCTTCGGGTCGGTGACGTTCGTGCACCAGAGCTTGTCGCCGTTCAGGATGTAGTGTTTGCCGTCGGGCGACAGCGTCGCAGTCGTCGACATGCGGGCCGGGTCCGAGCCCACGCCCGGCTCGGTGAGCGCAAACGCCGAGATCTCTCCCTTCGCGAGCCGCGGCAGGTACTTGCGCTTCTGCTCCTCGGTGCCGAATTCCTTGAGCGGCTGCGGCACGCCGATACTCTGGTGCGCCGAGAGATACGCCACCGTCACCGCGCAGTAGCCGCCGACGAAGCCGAGCACGCGCGCGTAGTTGGTGACCGAAAACCCGAGTCCGCCGTACTCCTTCGGAATCTTCATACCGAAGAGGCCGACGGCCGCCATGGCCTCGAGCGCCTCCCGCGGATATTCGCCCTCCTCGTCGATCTGCCACGGGTCGATGTACTTCTCGAGCACGGGGCGGATCTTCTCGATGTACTCGTCGCCGATCTGCTTGTCCTCCGGCGACTGCGCCGGGAACGGGTGGATCAGGTCCCACCGGAAGTTGCCCTTGAACACCTCGGCCGTGAAGCTCACGTTCTCCCACTCGGCCTGTCGAGCGTCTTCGGCCAGTTGCATCGCGACGTCTTTCGCCTTGGCGTCCATATGCGGTCCTCGGGGGTTCCTGATCGGGGAAGGTCTGGAATGGGTCTAAGAAAGCGGCCTCATCGGCCGCGCCCGAATATCTCGCAAGTCGATGCGAGCGGGTATCTCGGTTTTGTGCAGTGCAGCTAATTCGGGCGGGCCGGATCCACGGGCCCGTTCGACGCCGGCGAAGCCTTCTCGGCCAGGATCGCGGACGAGACCCAGCCTGTGTGCTCGGCACCGCCTGCGACGCGGAACCGGATGAGCGACGAGGACTGCTGCAACCGGAGCACCTGGACCAGGTCCCCCTTGGACACCGTCCCGACGACGGCACCGTCCGAGTACACGACCGAGTCGGCGACGACGACCCTCACGGCGTCGTTTCCCGGCGCCGCGAGCAACCGCTCGTTCGCGAGCCCCAGGTTCTTCTGGGCCTCCTCGAAATAGCGCGGCGACTCGGTGATCGCCGACTGGAAGTACCGCTTGGCGGAGTCGAAGTCGCCGCGTTCCATCGCCGCTTCGCCGAGGAGGTTGTACGCGTGCGCCAGGTCGGTATCCCGGGTCAGCGTCTCCAATGCCTCGGCGTAGCGGCCCTGCACGGCCTGTACCTTCCCCAGGTTCCGCCAGACGTTGCCCTTCGCACCGAGGCGAATGGCCGCCTTGAGATCGGCCTCCGCACCGGGCAGGTCGCCTGCCAGGTAACGCGAAAAGCCACGGTTGTTCATCACCATGGCCGCGCCGGGCTCGATCGCGAGGGCCTTGTCGTAGTCGCTGATGGCAGCCGTGAAATCGCCGCGCCGATCGGCCAGGATGCCGAGCCCATTCCAGGACTTCCATCGCCTGGGATAGAGCGCGATCGCTCGCTCGAAGAGCGGTGGTGCCTCGGCGTCCCGGCCGGACTGGATATACAGCAGGCCCAGCCGCTCGCAGACCCCGGGGTTGTCCGGCTGCCGCTCGAGCGCAAGTTCGTAGGCCTTTTCCGCGAGCTGCACGTTGCCTTTCTGCTCGTGGATCGCGCCGATCTTGACGAACGGCTCGGACCGCGTGGAATCGAACGACAGCGACTCGACGTAGAGATACACGGCGAGATCGAGCTTGCCCGCCTGGTAGGCGGCGTCGCCACGCTTGATGCCGTCGTCCGCCGAGGTCACCGGATACTGCGTGGAATGGACGATCGACGGTTCGCCCGAATAGAGCTGGCTCGCGGCCTGCTTGTCGATGGCGCGCGCCATCTCCGCGCCTTGCTTCGCGGCTTTTTCGGAATGCGTCGAGGCGCAGCCGGCCACTGCCGCGATCAGCAGCAACGCCACGAGACCCGTCCTCGACTTCACTGCCCCGCCTTTTCCCCGAGAACCCGGAACACCTCGGCGAAGCGTATCACCGCCGGGCCGATCGCGACGACGAAGAACGCCGGGAAGAGGCAGAAGACGAGCGGGAAGACCAGCTTGGTACCGATCTTCGCAGCCTGCTCTTCGGCCCGCTGCATCCGCTTGTCGCGGAATTCCTCGGCGTATACACGCAGCGTGTCGGCGATGCTCGTGCCGAAACGGAGAGTCTGCAGCAGCAGGCTCACGAGGCCGTGGATGTCCTCGAGCCCGGTTCGCGCCGCAAGACCCTTGAGGGCCACCTCACGATCGACACCCGCCCGCATCTCGGCGGTCACGAGGCCCAGCTCGGTCGCGAGCTCGGGGTGGCTGAAGTGGAGTTCCTCCGAGACGCGCTGGATGGAAGCCGTCAGGCCGAGACCTGCCTCGACGCAGACGACCAGCATGTCGAGGGCGTCCGGGAAACCGTCGCGCAGCCGCTTCTGACGACGCTCGACGAGGTGATTGAGAACGATATTCGGCAGCACCAGCCCGATGAACGCGGCGCCCATGGCCAGGAACAGGAGCGCGGCCATGCCGATGCGCGGCATCCAGGCTGAGGAGGCGATGACGACGCAGCCGAAGAGCACCGCGAGTGCCGTCTTGATCGTGTAGAAGAGCGCCAGCGCATTCTGGGAGCGGAAGCCCGCGAAGGACAGGCGCTTCTCCATGTGGCTGCGCTCGTGCTCCCTCAGCGGCAGCAGGTACTTGTTGACGGGCTCGAGAGCGTGCAGCAGGTTCGCGACCGTCTTGTGCTCGGGCTCGACCTCACCGGCCAGGCGACCGAGCCGCCTGCGTACCGGGTCGCTCACGGCAATGACGAACAGCGAAACCCCGAGTGTCAGCAGGAAGACCACCGCGGCCGCGGCCACGACGATCAGCAGGCGGTGCGTTTCCGTCCCGCTCAGTGACTGAATGATCTGGTTAGTGGTATCCATGGCGTCACAGCTCGATTCGGATGATCTTGCGCATCCAGAGAACGCCCGCCACCAGCAGGATGCAGGCGCCCACGATCATCTTCTGCCCCAGCGGGTCGTGCAGCAGCGGTGGCAGGTATTCCGGCGTCATGATCCAGATCACGGCGAAGAGTGCGATCGGCACCAGCGCCAGGATCCAGGCGGACAGCCGGCCTTCGGCGGAAAGCGTGCGAACCCTCCGCCCGAAACGGAACCGGGCGCGGATCACCTGGGAGATGCGGTCGAAGATCTCCGCCAGGTTGCCGCCCGACTCCTTCTGGATCAGGACCGCCGTCACGACGGCCATCAGGTTCGAACTCGGCACGCGTGCCAGCATCCCGAGCAGTGCCTGCCTCAGGTCGTTCCCGTAGTTGACGTCGGCGAACGTGAGCTCGAATTCGCGTGCGATCGGCGGCTCCATGTCGTCGGCGACGAGCTTCAGGCATGAGTTGAAGGGGTGCCCCGCGCGCAGCGCGCGTTTCATGATGTCCACGGCGTCCGGCAACTGCTCCTCGAACTTCGCGAGGCGGGCCTGCCGATCGCGGTAGATCACGACGAACGGAATGGCGCCGGCCATGCCCGCGGCAAGCAGCGCGACCAGCCAATTCGGGTAGGCACCCAGCACGAGCACGAAGGCGGCTACGCCGAGCAGAACCGCCAGCAGCACGAGCCGGTGGGCCAGGATCGTGCGGCCCGACTGCTCGATAAACCGTGCCAGGCGCTCCATGAGAGGCAGGCTCTCGAGGCGGCGCTCGAGCGGCGACAGCTGCTGGAGGTATTTCTGCCGCAGCAGCAGGGACACTTCGCTGTGCGCCTCGAACGCGCCGATCTGGTGTAGCTTGCGCCGCAGCAGCCGCTGCATGCGCGCGTCGGTACCGAACGCAGGCACGAACAGCGCCTGCGACAGCAGGAAGACCGCTCCTGCGAGCAGGCCCAGGAATACCAGGAGTCCGCTAGACATGCGCCTCTCCTATCGTTTTCCGGTATGGACCGCGAACAGCTCCGGCGGAAGGTCGATGCCCCGGCGCGCAAGGCGGCGCTGGAAGCTCGGCATGACACCCGTGCCCTTGAGCTTGCCGAGGACGTTGCCGTCCTTGTCCACGCCGGTCCGCTCGAACGTGAAGATCTCCGACATGGTGATCACGTCACCTTCCATGCCGTTGATCTCCTGCAGGCTCACCAGCCGGCGGCGCCCGTCCTCGTCGCGTGCGATCTGCAGCACGATGTTGATCGCGGAAGCCATCTGCGCCCGCAGCGCGCGGATCGGGAAGGTGATGCCGGTCATCGAGACCATCGTCTCGATACGGCTCAAGGCGTCGCGCGGCGAATTCGCGTGGATCGTCGTGAGCGATCCGTCGTGACCGGTGTTCATCGCCTGCAGCATGTCGAGCGCCTCGGCGCCTCGCACCTCGCCGACGATGATGCGGTCCGGCCGCATGCGCAGGGCGTTTCGCACGAGGTCGCGCTGGTTCACCCCGCCCTTGCCCTCGATATTCGGCGGCCGCGTCTCGAGCCGCACGACGTGCGGCTGCTGGAGCTGCAATTCGGCCGAGTCCTCGATCGTGACGATGCGCTCGTTCTCCGGGACGAACGCCGAGAGGATGTTGAGCAGCGTCGTCTTGCCGCTGCCGGTGCCGCCCGAGATGACCACGTTCAGGCGCCCGTGCACGATGCCGTTCAGGACCCTGGCCAGCGACTCGTCGATCGTGCCGAGCCGGATGAGGTCGTTCACCGACAGGAGTTCGATGCCGAACCGGCGGATCGAGAGCATCGGCCCGTCGAGTGCCAGCGGCGGGATGATGACGTTGACGCGGGAGCCGTCCTTCAGTCGGGCATCCACCATCGGCGAGGACTCGTCCACGCGGCGCCCGACGGCCGAGACGATCCGGTCGATGATGTTCATGAGGTGCGCGTCGTCGTTGAATTGCACCTCAGTCAGCTCGAGCTTGCCGAACCGCTCCACATACACCTGCTTCGGTCCGTTGACCAGGACGTCGGAGACGGTGGGGTCCGTGAGCAGCGGCTCGAGAGGCCCGAGCCCGAGGACCTCGTCCTCGATGCGCCGGGTCACGAACTGGCGCTGCGCGAGGCTGAGCGGAGCCGATTCCTCGAGGAGCAGCCGGTTCGTGACCTCGTGGACCTGGTTGCGTGCCGCCTCCTCGCCGAGCGAGGCCAGGAGCGAGAGATCCAGGACCTTGAGCAGCCGCTCGTAGATCTTCTGCTTCCACTCGCGCTCGGTCGGGCTCAATTGCCTCACTTGCTCCGGCTCGGGGGCCGCGGCCTTGGGCGGCGTCGTAGCCTGTCTATCCTTCAAGAGCGTGGACATGGATCAGCCTCCCGAGAATATTGGCAGCGCGCGTCGCAGCAGGCCCCGATGCTCGACATGGGCGCCTCCGGCGACCTCTTGCTGCAGCTCGATGATTCCCCTGGCAACGGGCGAACCGTGGTCGTACTCGAGCAGCGGAATCCCGCTGTCGATGCTCGCGATCACTGACTTGTAGTGACTTGGCAGCACGGTGAGCTGCTCGTGCCCGAGCGCCCGCCGGATGTCGTCCAGCGCCACGGTGGAGTGCTTCTGGTAACGGTTGACCACGACGACGATCCGGTCGCTCGGAACGCCGATCTCGTTGCAGATCGCGTTCAGCATCCGCGAGGCCTGTTTCAGCTGCAGGACCGACTGCTGCACGACGAGTACGACGCGCTTCGCCATGCCGAAGGCAATCGCCGCCGGCGAATCGAGCGCGTGCGACGCATCCACCACGATGTAGCGGAAATTCGCGGACAGGAAGCTCAACAGCTTCGCAAAGCGATCCGCGTCCAGATCCCCGGGCGAAACGAATGACTTCGCCGGTGTGCCCATGAGACGCAGGCCGCTGTGGTGCTTCGCGACGTAGCCCGGCAGGGCCTGTTCGTCGAGGTACTCGACCTCGGCCAGCGCGGCGGGCAATCCGAGCCCGGGCGAGACGTCGAGGAAGTTAGAGAGCGGCGCGCCGGCGACGTCGAGGTCGAGCAGCAGCGTCGGCGCCTTGGTCTCGGTCGCAAGCGCGAGCGCGAGATTGCAGGCCACCAGCGAAGTGCCGACGCCGCCGGCAGCGCCATTGACCACGATCACGTCGGCCCGCCGCGGGCCGGTAGCACGGCGGGCAGGCTCGTTTCGCAGCCGTTCGATCGCTGTGATCAGCTCGTCGGTCTCGACGGGCTCCGGCAAGAAGTCCCGTGCCCCGCTCCTCACCGCGAGTCGCACCGCCTCCGGTTCGTTGGCCGGGCCCACCACGATCAGCGGCGGCCGGCTGTCCGAGTTCGAATCGGCCAGCGCCGCGAGTTGCGACAGGCTGTCGGAGTCGAAACGCAGCACCAGCACGTCGGGGATTGGCTCGAGATCGGACAGCGTGTCCGTCCGGCCGTCGCCGATCAGGTGAGTGAAGCAGGCGATCTCCGCCGCTCGGGTCGCGAGCGCCTGCGCCAGTGGCTTCAGCGCGGTCTCGGAGCGACCCGCGAGGACGACCTTGAGCTTGTTGTTGTTCGCCATGGGTCAGGACCGCTCAGTCACATGCGGGCGGCTCGCCGATTCTCGGGATGCCCAGGCTTTCGCGGGGCAGCGTCACCGAGTACTCCGGCGCGATGAACTCCGGGTTCAGCAGCGGGATCGCGATGTGCATCGGGTAGCCCGTGATTCGAACGCGCACGTACGCGGTCGTCCCGTAGTCCCCGCCGGAATCCGCGCCATTGCGATCGAGGTACTCGACACGCACGTAGCTCGTGTCCAGGCCGGGAACACCGTGCGGAGCCGCGAAGACTGCCTTGGTCGCGACCAGAGGGTCGTTGACCCTGCACACGGCAGCAACGCGCGCTGCCCGTCGCGCGCCTTCCTGCAGCATGTTCAGCGTGTAGACGATGCGACCGAATTCGATGACGGCGAAAAGCAGGATCAGGAGGTAGACCCCGACGATCGCGAACTCCACCGTGGTTGCACCGCGCTGTCGTCGTAGTGCGCTCATGGCATCCTCAAGAGATGGCCTTCATCGTGACCGAGATGCGGAACGGGAAGAGCAGGCTGTGCGAATCGCCGCCAAACATCGGCAGCATGTTCCCGATCATCGGGTGATACGTGTAGTCGGTAACGACTTCGATGTTCCCGCCCCCAGCGTCGGTGACGGCCACGTTGCCGGCGGCCAGCCCGGGCAACATCGGACCGCCGCTACCCGCGATGTTGCCGAACACGGCCAGGTTTCTCGCGTTCTGCGCGACCTCGGGGGTGATGTCGACCACGCCGGACGTGCCCGCGATGGAGTTCTCCGAGACGTAACGCGCGCTGTCGCGAACCGTGTAGGCGAGCGTGTCGTAGTGGACGAACGCGCGACCGAGTTCGGCTGCCGCCAGCATCACGAAGATCAGGATCGGCACCGCGATGACGAACTCGACCGCCGCCACGCCCCGCGACGTGCGCGGGCCGCGGAGCCCCAGTCCGTGTGATGTGCTTGAGCGTGTCATGAGTCACTGCTGTCCGGGTCGTTGTGCAACACGATCTTGTAGGGACCTATCCCGCCCTGATTCCCGGGACTTCCGCTCGCCGGGCAGTCCTTCACGAATTGTCCGAACATCCAGGCGTGGGTGCCGCTCTGCACCATCGGCTGCAGCAGGAAGTAGCAGCCGAAGCCCTTGATCGGGAGAGTGCCGCTCGCCCCGCCCACCGGGTGCGTGCAGTCGACGATCGGCACCGTCACCAAGCGTCGTTGCGCCACGCCGGGACCTTGATAGTCGGCCGGGAGCGCGTCGTAGTCGGCCAGGTAGTGCCGGTAGGAGTACGCGAGCTGTTCGATGCCGCTGAGCGGCTGTCCGTTGTATGTGATGTTCACCCCGTCCTGCGAGTCGAGTGGGGTCGCGGGAGCAGGGGTCGTGAAGATGTCGGGCGGATAGTCCGCGGCACCGCGACCCAGCGGGCCCTGGTAAATGCCGAATCGCGTGTTGGTACCCTGCGCGACGGGACCGGTGACATTGCCTGGTTGAGGATCCACCTCGATCATCGTGCCCGGCGCCGGGCACGCCGAGCCCCCGGCCATGTTGAGGCGGACAACGCTTGCGCCAGACCCCTGCAGGCGGATCAGCTGGAAATTGCCCGGCCCGAAGGTGGAGCCCGCTGCACCCGACGCCAGCTTCAGCAGCGTTACCGTGTTGCCGGGCTGACCGTACGGAGGGTAGCCCCAGTTTGGCGCTCCAGCGGCCATGTCGGCGCAGACCGCGACCGGGAACAGATCGCACGGCGACACGATCGGTGCGCTCGGCCCCGCGACAGCGCTTGCCCGCGCCATCAACTCGTCCCATCCCAGCACCACGAGGAAGGTCGTGGCGGCCGGAAGTCCCTCTGCACGCACGCGAACATAGTCGGCCGGCGTACTGCCCGGAACAAACGGGTTCAGCGTGTGCGAGTACTCGACGGTCACAGTGACCCTGCCGCGCTCGGTCCGGAGATCCGGGAACTGCGCCGCATTGAGATTGAAGACATTGTTGGCCTCGGCCGTCGCCGCGGCTTCGTTGCCCTGCGTCTGGTCCAGGGTCTTCGCCGCCGCGAGGGCCGCGGCGTCGACCGTGCTCTGCAACCGAGCCTTGTTGAGGACGAGATGGCCCGTGTCGATCGCCAGCCCCACCATGGCCAGCAGGGACAGGATTGCCAGGGCCACGAATACGGCGACGATCCCACGTTGCTGCCGTCTCGTCCTCATCATGGTTACCAACCTCCCGTCGTGCTGAACGCCTGGACGTTGATGGGCTTGCGGACGTCCTCCGGCTTCGGGACGTCCTTGCGCATCTCAATCACGACGTTGTTCGCATAGTCGGGATCGACGCCTGTGACGGCGGCATCGCTTGGGCTGGTCAGTGTCGCCGGGTTGTACGCGGAGGCGCTGATCATCGAAGCCAGCGACTTGCCGTAGTCGTCCTCGGTCGGCGTGGTTCCGCACGCCGCCAGGACTCCGACCGCGGCCATCGCACCGATCATCCTGAGGGTTCTGGTGGTCATGGCGACCTCCTTATCAGTTCACCTGGTGGCCGCCCGAAGTCGCCTTTGCCCTGCCTTCGGTCCGCCCCATGAGGTAGAAGTCCACGTCGCTCGGTTCGACGAACGCGTCCGTCGGCAGCTTCACGCTGCCCGGCGCGACCGGCTTGGCGAGGTGCGGCGTGACCATGATGACGAGCTCGGTCTGGCCCTTCTGGTAGTCGTTGCTGCGGAACAGCGCTCCGAGCACCGGTATGTCCCCGAGCCCCGGGAACTTGGTGACCGACTCGCGAAGCTTGTCGTCCAGCAGGCCGGCGAGGCCCATCGACTGCCCGTCGCCGAGCTCGACCGTGGCGCTCGCGCTGCGCAACCTGAGCGACGGCACGAACATGCTGGTCGACACGTCACTGCTCGACAGCACGATGCTGCTGTCGCCCGCGAGCTCGCTCACACTCACGTTCACCTTCAGGTTGATGCGCCCGTCCGAGAGCACGACGGGCAGAAACTTGAGTCCGACGCCGTAGGGCTTGAACTCGATCGTGATGCCTCCGAAGGTGCCGCCCTGCGGGACCGGCACCGGGAACTCGCCGCCCGAGAGGAACTCGGCCTCCTGGCCAGTCAGCGTCGCGAGCGTCGGCTCCGCCAGGATCTTGGCGAGGCCGTTTTCCTTGGCGACGTCGAGCGCCATGGTGAGCTTGAAGTCGTCGTCGATGAAGGCGCCGAAGAAGCCCTGGTTGATGATCCTGAGCGGGTTCGGCAGGAACGAGCCGTCGGAATTCATGATTCCGCCGCCGTTCGAGATGCCGAAGTTGCCGTCGTTACCCATCCAGATGGCGGTCAGGTTGGCGTTCATGCGCTTGAGCTCGGTGCGCTGGATCTCCGCGACCTTGACCGACAGCATCACCTGCTGCGCGCCGGCGATCTCGATCAGGTTGATCACGTTGCCGACGGCCTGCTCCTCCTTCTCGGATACCGTGCCTCGCTTCGCCTCGGCCGGCGTGGGGAGAACCGTCGACTGCTTCTGCTGCTCGAACTGCTGCGTCTTCTTCGCGGTCTGGATCTGCGCGAGGTAGCCCTCCGCGATCCGCACGGCCGCATTCATGGTCAGCACGCTCGAGGCCCGGCCCTTGAGCACGATGTTGCGTTGCGCCGAGTAGATCTCGATCGGCTCGTCGGGCAGCAGCTGGTGAAGCTTCGCCTTGAGTCCTTCGAGGTCGTGCGCGACTTCCAGGTTGACGGACCCGAGCAGCCGGCCGTCCCGTCCCCAGAAGAGCATGTTCGTCGTGCCGATGTCCTTAGCGAGGACGTACAGCTGTGTCGGGCTGATCACGACGATGTCGGCGACGTCCGGGTTGCCGACCGCGACCCGTCCCGTGGGCTGCGCGACACTGACGATCCGCGATTTGTACAGCGGCATCGTCATGTCGATTGCCCCACCCATCGGCAACTGCTGAATTCCCGTAGTGCCCTGGGCGAACGCGGGGCTGACGTCACCGAGCGACATCAGGAACACCGCGAGTGTCGATATCACGATCCTGGTGGTTGACAACATGGTAGGTGTTCTCACTTGCTTGCGTGGCGCGGGGATCCTCCCGTAGACCCTGCGCAATGACTGATCAGCCCTCGCCCTTCGGCGCTATCTCCTTGCCGACGGACGTGCCACGGATGACCGTGACGCTGGTATCCGGCGGCGGTGGCCCGATCCGCACGCGGGGCTTCGCTTTGACGGGGGACGCCTTGACCGGCTCCTCGACGACCTGGACCGGACTGGCCGCCGGCGGCAGCGGCAGGGTTCCCCTCATGGCCACGCGGTCGTCGGCCGGATTCCGCAACGCCAGCTGGATCACGCCGCGCTCCGCGGCGAGTGCCAGCCTTTCCGCGTCGTCCGGCGTGACCTCGAGCGTCACGGCCCGTACGACGACCGGCTCGTTCTTCTCCGTGGACGCGGTCTGGTCGACCGCGAGAACCTTCACGTTCTGCACGATCGTCTCGGAGCGTGTCTGCATGCCGTCGCGGTAGGCAGACACGACGTCCACACGGTTGCCCGGGAGCAGGAATCCCGCGACGCCCACGACGTCGTTCACGCGGACACTGACGGCCCGCATGTTTTCCGTGATGACCGTCGCGAGGGTGCTGCCCTCACCTTCCGCCGTGAACTGCGGCGCGAGCAGGATCTCGCCCTTGATGATCGAATCGCGGGCAACCTTGCCCTCCACCGCCGTGGTGGCCGGGAATGTGCCGTCCGGTGCCGTGCCCTGGAGCATCTGGATGACGCTCACGTGGCGCGCCTCGACCTTCGTCCCGAACGGGATGTCCATGGCCGCGACGGCCACCGGGACGGTTCCCGGCGTGGCTTCCTTCTTGGCTTTCAGGCTGTTCATGTAGTCATTCGCCACCCACGCGGCCGCGGCCGCGAGCAGCAGCGAAACGACGATCAGGATGGGGCCTCTACGACTGAGCATTCGTGCGACTCCCTTGTTTCAGGCATCCGTGAATTCGTTGGCGCCCTGGTGGAGGAAATAGCTCTCCCACGCCCAGCGCACCGAGCCCTCGTCGACGGCGCCAGCGCCCGTATAGGCGATGCGGTCGAGCGCCATGCTGAGCAGGTCGCGCGGGTGGCACGGCAGCATCGGGATGCCGGTCTTGCCGTGCAGCTCGCGGATCGTGAACTCGACCAGCCTGGGATCGAACGTGACCGACCGCTCCGAGCACACGTCGCGCCAGATCTGCGTGTAGAGCGGGGCCGGAATGGGCTTGAACTCGATCTTGTAGCCGAGGCGACGCAGGAACGCCTCGTCAGCGATGTCCTGCGGCCTCAGGTTCGTCGAGAACACGAGCACGAGGTCGAACGGCACCTCGAAGTGGTGCCCCTTCCCCGTGGTGAGTGAGTCGTGCCGGGTATCGAGCGGCACGATCCATCGGTTGAAAAGCACCGCGGGTGCGATCCGTTGCCGCCCGAGGTCGTCGATCAGCACGAAGCCGTTGTTCGCCTTCAGCTGGATCGGCGCCGAGTAGGTCCGGGTCGGAATGTCGCACTGAACCTCGAGCATGTCGGCGGAGAGCTCGCCGCCCGTCAGCACGACCGGTCGCTCGCAGAGCGCGAACCGCGGGTCGAATCCTTCATGCAGGCTCGTCGCGGCGGGCGCATCGCTCACCGCTACGCGCTCGTGGCAGAGCGGGTCGAAGACCTCGATGACGCTCTCGTTCACCGAAATGGCGTACGGCACCAGCACCCGGCCGTACAGTGCCTTCGACAGTCGTCGTGCCGTGTAGGTCTTGCCGGTGCCTGCGTTACCGTACAGGAACATGGCCCTGCGAGAATTGAGCGCGGGACCGAGCCGGTCCCTCAGGTCGTCCTCGATGACGAAGCCGCGAAACGTGTCGAGCACCCGCTGTCGGGTGATGACTTCCGAGTGAACCGACTGGCTGGCCACGAGGGCCACGTAGTCCTTAAGCGCCACCGGTGCCGGCCCGACGTAGCCACTGCGGCTCAACGCGTCCGCCGCTTCCTTGCGGCCGTGGTCGGTGAGCCCGCAGCGCAGTTCGGTCTCCTGGCCGGTGCGCGCCCGCAGTTCGATGCGGCCCTCGGCCCGCATGAGCTGGAGCACCTGGTCCACGACCGGGCCCGACAGCGCCAACCGATCGATCAACTGGCTGGTGGTGAGCACGCCGGACGTCGCCAGGTGCTTACCAACCAGGTCCGCGAGGAACGTGATCGAGAGCCCGGTCGCCTCGAGCGTGATCGGCTTCGGCGCGAGCCGTTCCAGTCGACGAACCTCCGAGGTGTTGGATTCAAGATCCTCGCCGGGAGATTCCCTGAAGGCCTCCACAGGCAGGCTGCTCATTGATGCGTCTCCTGCTCGATCTCAATCGATGCCCAACGCGGCGAAGAGCCCGCCGAGCGAGCCTTGCCACCACAGGATCGCCACGACGCCTGTGCCGATGGCGACCGCATAAGGAAACCTTTGCTTGCGGACCGACGCGATTACGTCGGTGCGCGCGACCGTCGTACCCGCCGCGGGTGGTGTCGTCTCGAATCGCGGATGCGGCTCGACGAGGCGCCAGAACACGAGCAGCAGCGCGAGGATGAGACCGGCCACGAGAGCCGCGGCGGCCGCGAGCAATGCACCGGTCGGTCCGAGAAACGCCCCGGACGCGGCCATCAGCTTGACGTCGCCCGCGCCCATGCCCCGCAGAAGATAGAAAGGAATCAGCGCCGCGCCGCCGACGAACGCGCCACCGATGGAATCCAGGAATCCGTTCCATCCGCCGGACAGGGACGTCATGCTTACGCCCAGCGCAAGGGCGGCTGCGTTGAGGGAGTTCGGAATGCGCTGCCGGAGGAGATCCTCCCTCGCGGCAAGCGCCAGCACGACGAGCACGGCACCCGTCATGACAGCGCGCAGTTCCACTGTAGCGAATAGCATGCCGAACACCGACCTTGTGTTCGAGTCCCTGTCCGCGGTGGGGCGATCTCTTCATCGCCCCACCTGGCGTCCTTTCCGTCAGGCGTCGCTCGCCAAGCGCACGCCCGACTGCGTCGACTAGTGCGCCGCCAGCAGAGCGTTGATGTTCTGGATGATCCGGTTGACGTTGCCTCCAAGCGCGACGAACGCAAGGATTACGGCCGCGCCGACCAATCCGCCAGCGATCGCGTATTCGACGGTCGTCAGACCTTCTTCTTCACGGAGGAATGCCAGCACTTTCCGTTTCATGACTGTCTCCTGTCTTCGATCCCCGCAACCCCGTACGGTCGGGACTGCGTGCTTCCTTTCTTCCTATTCAGGCCTCTACCTTCTCCCCGTCCATCAAAACCTGTCTCTCCTCAGCGACTCCTATCATCCACCTCCGCCGCCGGCGCGATAGAAGCAAGTTGCCGCCGGGCATCAGCGCCTCGAACTCGATGCCCGGAGCCTTTCGCGCGATTGCCCGCGCAGAAATGCGCCGGCGCCGTGCGTTCGCGCCCTGTCATCCGCGATCGTCCAGGATCTCTACGTAGAGCTACGGATCGACGGGATCGCCTGCGCGATGCTGGGGCGACTCCCGGCGGTAGACGCCGGACAGCGTCGGCGCAAAACTATTGCCTCGACGGAAAATACTCAGACGCAAACGTGAGGACTGCTCAGTGGAAGAGCGACACGGCCACTCCCCTCCAAAGCCACTCCTGCTGTGGTTCGATTATTCGTTTACTCCGCAGGAGCACGAGCTTCAGGTCCTTTCCGCGACCCATTTCAGGATCCATCACACGAACCTACCCAGCCGGGCGCTCGACGACGTCGCTGAGATGCAGCCGAACGCGCTTTGCTTCGAATTCGATCATCTCGACGCCGCCCGGGCCGAGGCCCTGCAGGACGTGCTGCGGGAGTACCCGCGGCTGCCTGCGCTCATGCTGACGGTCGAGCACTCGGAGGCGCTGGCGATCTGGGCTTTCCGCAAGGGAGTCTGGAACTACCTCGTCAAACCGGTGCAGGAGACGGAGTTTCTCGAGAATCTCGACGCTTTTTCCCAAGTCGCGCTGCGCGGCGCGGCGCCACGCATGCCGCGACCGCCCGGTGTGATCTCCCGGCGCGATTTAGCGGTGAGCCCGGCCGACGCGCGCCTCGCGCAGCTGGAACCCGCGCTCAGGTACGTGCGGCGTCACTTCGCGGAGAAGGTGTCGGAAGTCGAGGCGGCCCGTCGCTGCGGCATGAAGCGGTTTGCCTTCAGCCATGACTTCCACGCCGTCTTCGGGCTTACGTTCCGCGATTACCTCATGGAGACGCGCATCGACGAAGCACGGCGAATGCTCGTCGAAGGCGCCCGTCCGGTAACCGAGATCGCATTCGCCACCGGCTTCACCGACGGCTCGCATTTCGCCCGCATGTTCCGGCGCCACACCGGGCAGCTTCCGTCCAGGTACCGGGAATCGGCGGCGGTCGGAGTGCCTGCCCCGTAAAAGACATCGGGCCGCCCCGGATGGGACGGCCCGACGCCAGTCGCTTCTCTTTCTTACGCCGCGCGCTGCAGGATCGTCGCGATCCCCTGCCCGAGGCCGATGCACATCGTGGAGACGCCGAACTCGGCGTTCTTCTGCTCCATGACGTTCAGCAGCGCCGTCGTGATGCGCGCGCCCGAACAGCCGAGCGGGTGACCGAGCGCGATCGCTCCGCCATTCAGGTTCACGGTCTCCTCCATGCGATCCATGAGCCCGAGGTCCTTCACGCACGGCAACGACTGCGCGGCGAAGGCCTCGTTCAACTCCGCGACCCCGATGTCCTTGATCTCGAGGCCGGCGCGCTTGAGCGCTTTCTTCGTCGCGGGAACCGGGCCATAACCCATGATCGCCGGGTCGACGCCCGCCGTGGCCATGGACACGACCTTCGCACGTGGCTTGAGGCCGAGCGCCTTGGCGCGCTCGTAGCTCATGACGAGCATCGCGGCGGCACCATCGGAGATCGCCGACGACGAACCTGCGGTCACGGTGCCGGTCTTGGGATCGAAGGCCGGCTTGAGCGCAGCCAGCGCCTCGAGCGACGCGTCGCTGCGGATGACCTCGTCGATCTCGCAGAGCACGCGGACGCCGTTCGCGTCATGGCCCTCGATCGGCACGATCTCGCTCTTGAAACGCCCGGTCTGAGTGGCTTCCCAGGCCTTCTGGTGCGAGCGCAGCGCGAACTTGTCCTGCATTTCGCGGTTGATGCCGTGCATGCGCCCGAGCATCTCGGCCGTGAGGCCCATCATGTTCGAGGCCTTGGCGTATTGCTTGGACGACGACGGGTTCAAGTCGATGCCGTGCATCATGCCGACGTGGCCCATGTGCTCCACACCGCCGATCACGAACACGTCGCCCTGCCCCGTCATGATCTGCGCCGCCGCGGCGTGCAGCGCCTGCATGGACGAGCCGCAGAGGCGGTTCACGGTCTGGCCCGGCACCGTGTGCGGGAGGCCGGCGAGCAGCAGCACGTTGCGGGCAATGTTCATGCCCTGCTCGAGGGTCTGGTTCACGCAGCCCCAGATCACGTCCTCCACCTCGTCCATCTTCGCGGCCGGGCTGCGTTTGAACAGCGCCTTGATCAGCTCGGCCGAGAGGACCTCGGCCCTGACGTTGCGGAACATGCCGCCCTTCGAGCGGCCCATCGGGGTGCGCACGCCATCGATGATGACGACATCGCGAGGATTGAGACTCATCTTGATCTCTCCAGGTTCTGTGGGGCCGCTAGTTCAGCCGAGGAACTTCTTGCCGGATGCCGCCATGTCGAGGAGCAGCTTCGGCGGCTCGTAGAGCTTGCCGAGCGAAGCGTACTTCTTCGCGATCTCGACAAACCTGGCCGCGCCCATCTGGTCCACGTAGCGGCAGGCGCCGCCGCGGAACGGTGGGAAGCCGATGCCGTAGATGAGCGACATGTCGGCCTCGGCCGGCGAGGCGACGATCTTGTCCTCGAGGCAGCGCGCGACTTCGTTCACCATCGGCACCATGCAGCGCTCGACGATCTCCTCGGGAGTGAACTCCTTGCGTGCCGCGCAGACGCCCTTGATCAGGTCGTAGGTCTCGGGGTCCGGGCTCTTCTTCGGCTTGCCCTTCTTGTCCGGCGCGTAGGTGTAATAGCCCTTGCCGGTCTTCTGCCCGTAGCGCTTGTGCCCGACCAGCACCTCCGTCGTGCTCTGGAAGTCGGGTTTCATCCGGTCCGGGAAGCCCTCGGCCATCACGCCCGCCGCGTGCACGCCGGTGTCCATGCCCACGACGTCCATCAGGTACGCCGGGCCCATCGGCCAGCCGAACTTCTCCATCGCCTTGTCGACGGCCATGAAGTCGGCCCCGTCGCGCAGCAGCATGTGGAAGCCGGCAAAGTACGGGAACAGCACGCGGTTCACCATGAACCCCGGGCAGTCGTTCACTACGATCGGCGTCTTGCCCATCTTCGAGGCGAGCGCCACGGTGGCTGCGACGGCCGCGTCCGACGACTGCTTGCCGCGAATCACTTCCACCAGCGGCATCATGTGCACCGGGTTGAAGAAGTGCATGCCGACGAAGTTCTGCGGGCGCTTCAGGCCCTCGGCGAGGTAGGTGATCGAGATCGTCGAGGTGTTCGACGCGATGATCGTGTCCTCGCGCACCATCCCCTCGACCTCCGCGAACACCGCTTTCTTGACCTTCGGGTTCTCGACGACGGCCTCGATGATGATGTCGACGTCCTTGAAGTCGCCGTAGTTCAGCGTCGGGCGGATGCGTGCGAGCGTCGCGCTCATCTGGTCGGGCTTGATCTTGCCCTTCTCCACCTGCTTCGAGAGCAGCTTGCCGGCCTCGTTCATGCCGAGGTCGAGCGCCTCCGGGCGGATGTCCTTCATGATGATGGGCGTGCCCTTCACCGCGCTCTGGTAGGCGATGCCGCCGCCCATGATGCCGGCGCCGAGCACGGCCGCCTGCTTGATTTCCTTCTTGCCCTTCTTCGCCCAGCTGCCGGCCGTCTTCTTCACGGCCTGGTCCGCCATGAAGAGCCCGACCAGCGCGTTCGACTGCGGCGTGACCGCGGCCTTCGCGAAGTACTTCGCCTCGACCGCGAGCGCGTCGTCGCGGCCCTTCGGGGCGGATTCCTGCATGCTGCGGATCGCGAGCATCGGCGCCGGGTAGTTCGGGCCGGCCTGCGCGCCGACGAAACCCATGGCGCTCGAGAACGCCATCATCTGCTCCATCGCGTTCAACTTCACGGGCGCAAGCTTCTCGGCCCGCTTCGCCTGCCAGTCAAGCTTGCCCGCGATCGCCTGCTTCAGCATCGACAGCGCCGCATCGCGCAGCTTGTCGGGCTCGACGACCGCGTCCACCGCGCCGTCCTTCAGCGCCGCGTCCGGCTTCTTGTCAGAGCCCGTGCAGATCCATTCGATCGCGTTGTCCGCGCCGATCACGCGCGGCATGCGCACGCTGCCGCCGAAGCCGGGGAAGATGCCGAGCTTCACTTCGGGGAAGCCCGCGGACGCCGCCGTCGACATGACGCGGTAGTCGCACGCGAGCGCGAGTTCGAGACCTCCGCCGAGGCACACGCCGTTGATCGCGACCACCTTCGGGACCGGCAGGTCCTCGAAGCGGCTGAGCATCCTGTTCACCTCGAGGACGCCCTTCGCGACGGCTTCCTCGCCTTCCGCGAACATGCCACCGAACTCGGTGACGTCCGCGCCGACGATGAACACCTGCTTGCCGGACGTGAGGAGCACGCCCTTCACGCCCGGGTCCTTCGCGATGGCCTGGGTGGCAGCATCGAGGTCCTTGAGCGCGGCCTGGCTCAGCTTGTTGATCGATTCGCCGGCGAGATCGAACTTGAGTTCGACGATGCCGTCGCCCAGCGCCGTGACGCTGAAAGCGGGTCCGGAATAGAGCATGGAGTGGTCTCCCTTCTTCAGGTGCAAAGAGGCGAGCGCCAGCCGCCGCCTCGCAGGGGTGGTCGGGCGTCGGGGCGAGTTTGCGGCACCGCACCAAGAAAGTTAATGGGGCTTTCCGAGACCCGGCGGGGAGCCCGCGGTACCCCTGATTCATCATAGACTTAGCCCCAGTATCGGGGCCCGCGACGTACCTTGAAGCCAATCCGCCACGCCATTCCTGCGCTGATTCCGCCCTTGCTCACGGTGATCGTGGCGCTCGCCGGGTTTGCGACGCGAACGGGGGCTGCGCCAGCGGATCCCTATGGCGATGCCCGTCGGCAGTTCCTGGCTGCGTACGCGATCGCCGAGAATGGTCCGGCGGGTGCCGTCGCGACGGACAGCGAGGTACTCCAGGAGTACCCGCTCTATCCGTACCTGCTCTCCGCACGCCTGGAGCGGCGGCTCATCGATCCGGCCGCCACGCCCGACATCAAGGCGTTTCTCGAGAAGTACGGGGACCAGCCGGTCTCGCGGCCGCTGCGGCGGGAATGGCTCATGGCGCTCGCGCTCCGCGCGGACTGGGCCACCTACGTCGCGAGTTATCGGCCCGACGTCGACGACACGATCGCCGCGCGCTGCAACGCGTACGCCGCCCGCATCGCGCTCGGCCGCACCGACGGCATGGCCGACGAGGCGCTCGCGCTGTGGTCCACGCCGAAGAGCCTCCCGCCCGCCTGCGACCCCGCCACGAACTGGCTAAAGGCGCAGGGCTTGCTCACACCGGACCTGATCCGGCGTCGCGCGATGGCCGCACTCGACAAGGGCGAGGCCGGACTTGCGAGGTTCCTCGCGCGGTCGCTGCCGGATGGCACGGCGGTCCCGATCAACGCATGGGCTGCACTGATCGAATCGCCTCGCACGAGTGTGGATGCGTACATCGCGGCGCCCGAGCGCGAGGTCGCCCGCGAGGCACTCCTCGACGGCTGGCAGCGTTATGCCCGCGCCGATGCCGCGGGTGCAGCCGACCGGTATCCTGCGCTCGTCGAGGCCCGCAAGCTCGACGCCCGCGCGGCGAGCCCGTTCGCGCTGGCCGTGGCGGTGCCGCTCGCGCTGAGCCGAAATTCACGTGCGCTCGATTTCTTCGCGCTGGGCCACCCGGACGACTTCGACGAGCGTGCCCACGAGTGGCACGCGCGCGCCGCGCTTTGGGCGGGCGACTGGGCGCGAGTCCGGAAGGCGATCGACGCCATGCCCGATTCGTTGCGCAATCAGAACCGCTGGAGGTACTGGTCGGCACGAGCGTACGAGCAGCTTGGGGACGCGAACGCCGCGAAGCAGGGCTATGCCGCCGTCGTGCCCACCGACAACTGGTACGCAGTCCTTTCGGCGGCGCGGCTCGGTCAGCTTTTTGTGCCGACGCTGCAATCCGTCGGCTTGAGCGACGCCGAGATGGACACGCTGGCCGGCGATCCAGCCTTCGTCCGCACGCACGAACTCGTCCTCTGCGACATGCAGACCGAAGCGGCGAGCGAGTGGAAGGCGGCGCTGGACGGGCTCACGCCGAGCGTGCAGCCGCAGGCGATCGGGCTCGCGGCGCGCTGGGGCTGGTACCTGCAGGCCATCGCGGCCGCGGCCAAGCTCGGGCTGTTCAACGACTACGACCTGCTCTACCCGCGGCCGTACGACGCGGACGTACGGCGCGGCGCATCGCTTTCCGGGCTGCCGCCGGAGCTGATCTACGCCATCATCCGGCAGGAAAGCCTGTATCGCGCCGACGCTCGCTCGAGTGCCGACGCGCTCGGTCTCATGCAACTGCTTCCGGCCACGGCTCGCCACACCGCGAAGGCCTGGGACCTGCCCGCGCCGAGCCGGTACTCGCTGCTCCAGCCCGCCGTGAACGTTCCGCTGGGCTCGGCTTACCTGCGTGGCCTGTTCGATCGCTTCGGCGAACAGGCGCCTCTCGCGATCGCGTCCTACAACGCCGGCCCGGGCGCTGTCCGTCGCTGGCTGCCGGATGCGCCAATGTCGGCGGACGTCTGGGTCGAGAACATCCCGTACAACGAGACGCGCGGCTACGTGCAGCGCGTGTCGTGGCACACGATCGTGTTCGGCTGGCTCGACGGTCGCAAGCCGCGCGACGTGGCGGGCTGGCTCGGGACCGTGCGCCGCCCGTCCATGGACGCCGCCGCAACGGCCGGAAGCAATTGACCCGGCGCCGGGCGGAGCGCCCGGCGACACCGTTCGATCAGGCAGCGCGAGCTTGTGTTGCGGCCAGGGCGGCCGAGATCAATGCGGCCTCGGGCGGAACCGCTTCTTCTCCGGCCAGCAACTCGATCCAGTTGCGCAGGAACTCCCGCGTCGCCTTGCGTCCGTCTCCCGAGGCGCGACGGCAGACGATCGCGATTTCGTCGGACGTGAGCGTCAGCCGGTGCGGCGCGAGGCGCTCGTTGAGTGCAGGATCGGCCAGTGACAGAAGCGCAGCGAACACGGCGGCGCGGTTGAGCGCGAGGCTGCGGCGCACCCATTCGATTGCATCGCCGAGCGCTGGTTCGTGGATGTGAGCGCCCTTTGCACCGGCCGAAACGTAGGCGATCGTCGCGTCGAAGACGACCTGCTCGTCGATGTCGCCGAGCGCGAACGTGACGAGCGATGCCGGATGCTCGCGACCCGCTCGAACGCGGGCGCGGGCTTCGTCGAGGCTGCGCCGGCGCACGTCGAGCGGAATGCCGGGCAGCCGGTGCCAGTAGTCGATCAGGACGGGCGTAATCGTGTTCATGGTCAAACCTCCATGCCCCATGCGGGCGTTGCAGACCTGACCGGGGATCAACGAGCGGCGCGCGACGGGCGGGAGGCTGAAACGAAAAACCCTCCGGGCCACGATTCGAGCGCCGGAGGGTTCGTAAGCATTCACCCGCTTCGTTGCCTTCCGGCCGCATCCGCGCCTCGCGGCGCGCGCCACCTTGCCCGGGGAGGCAGGTTGGCCGGGGCGTGAGCCCCTTTCTTGATGCTGGGGCGGAGTATATCAGCCCCGGGGCGCGCAGCGGAACCAGCCTATTGAACCAAGCCTTCCCTGCGCAGCTCCTTGGTGATCGGGGTGGTCACGCCGGAGTAGCTGCGGTCGGCCCAGTCCTGCTTCTTCACCTTGGTGTCGAGCGTGTAGACCAAGG